>JANWHF010000119.1 GCA_025450555.1 Tepidisphaeraceae bacterium
AGACATCGCCGCTGCCGAGAACCATTTTGTCGGGATATCTCTGCTTCACCTCCCGCAGAAATTCGCGCTGACTGGTTCCAGCATATTTCTGATCCACTGTTCTGCCATGCACACGTATAGCGGCATAGCCATGCTCCCACGCCGCTTCGACAACCTCGTAAAACCGATCTCGAGCGGCGGAAGAATTGTCGAATCCTCGGCGAAGTGAAATCGTCATCGGCGCGCCGGGTGGAATCGCATCCCGCGCCGCCTTGAGCACGTCGATGGCCCGCGACACATCCAGCAGCATGTGCCCGCCGCGCGCCTTGTTGCGAATCTTCTTGACCGGGCAGGCGAAATTCAGGTCGATGACGTCATAGCCATGTTCGTGAAGTAGCCGGCCCGCGCGAGCCATCGTGTGCGGCTCGCTCCCCATAATTTGCCCAGCAACCGGATGATCTTCGTCATTGATGTCGATGGAATTGCGCAGCCCTTGGCCGCCTTGCAGAAGGATCGTATCGAGCAATGCCTCGCTGACGGCATAGGGGCAGCCCCGCCGGCGGGCGACAAGGCGCATGGCGCGGTCGCTGTAGCCGGCCAGGCCCGCCTGGCAGAAGGGGGCCGATAACTCGATAGAGCCAATTCGCATTGCCTCATCTTATGCGCTTTATGGGCAATTCCTAAGGATTTGGCTGAATAAACGCTTTGGTCCATCAAGTCCGCCGACTGTCAACCGATAGATTTTTAAGCAGTCCTGTGTTGTCGCTTGTCCATTGGAGGCGATCGTGCCCGACGCCCAGCGCCAAACTGTTTCAACATCGCCCCGTCGCAGGTTTCTGATGCGCGGGGAGTCGGCCATCGCGTCGGCCGGTTTGACGGTCATGGCGCTGATGGTGTGCGTGATGATCGGCTCGGTTTGGTGGGCGCAGCGCACGCAGCGGACTGCCGTTCGCGAAGCCCGTGAGCGCCAGGTCAATGCGGCCGCTCAACTTTTGGCACAATCATCGGAATTACTTCTGGCTGAGGGCGAGCTGACGGCCGTGCGGCGCATGGTTGCCGACGCGGCGCGCGACAATCATTTTGAGATTTGCCGAATCGTTCTTCCCGATGGCCAGATCTTAGCTTCTGCACAACCCAGCGAATCAAAGCTGCGCGACCTGCCGCCCGAATGGGATGCACATTCTGCTCCGCAAAATAATCTACTGGCCTCCCAGAACCAGTGGCCGTTGCTGATTCCAGGCCGCGGCCCGGCAGTCCTCAGCATCAGCGGCGGTGACACCTATGTGGCGGGTCCCAATGATCTGGCTGCGGGCGTACTCGCGATCGGCAGCGTCGCCCTGTTCGCACTGCTGGTTCTGTATCGTCGAATGCGCTTCAGCATGCGTGGACTGGGCGCGGTGCGCGAAGCGCTATCTGCTCTTGCCGGCGGCGAGTCTCAGCCTGAAGCGCTGCTCATCAGCGCCGATCTTGGCCCAGAAGTTCAGGCATGGAATGGATTGATCCGCGAAACGGAGCGTATTCGTCGCGCAGACTTGGCCGAGAAGGCGCGCGAAGCCGTCGGCCGTCGGCAGGAAAACAAGGGCGAACTGGAGGCGGCGTGCGATGCCATTTCACAAGGCATCATCCTCATCGATGACCAGTGCAGGGTTCGATACGCCAACGGCGCCGCGACTGTCTTCCTCTCTTCCAAGCGGGAAGCTTTGGTCGGCGGCGATATTAGCAAGTTCCTTCAAGTGCCTGATGTTCTGGCGGACGTTCGCGCCATTGCCTCGGGCAGCAGCCGGCGGCGCAGCACGCACGATGTCGAACGCCGCGAAGAAGGATCCGAGAGCGGACCGGTGGCCGGAGTGCTGCGGTTTTCGGTCCGACCGGTGCGACGCGAGGATGTCGGCAGCGCGATGATCACGATCGAAGATATCACTCAGCAGCGAGTTGCCGAGGAATCGCGGAATCGCTTTGTCGCGCAGGCCACCCACGAACTGCGCACGCCGCTGACCAATATCCGCCTGTATATCGAGACGGCAATCGACGAGGGCGAAGAGAATCCCGCCACGCGTGCCAAGTGCCTCAACATCATCAACGGCGAAACCCGCCGGCTCGAGCGCATCGTCGGCGAAATGCTTTCCGTCGCCGAGATCGAGGCCGGCAGCTTTGAGCTGCGCTATGACGATGTTCGCGCCGAATCGCTGTTTGAAGATCTGAAGGCTGAATTTGAACCCCAGGCAGCCGAGAAGAACATCAGCCTGACGTTCCACCTGCCTCCAAAATTTCCGCCGATGCAGGGCGACCGCGACAAGATTACCTTGGCCGTCCACAACCTGATTGCCAATTCCCTCAAATACACGCCGACCGGCGGTCGCGTCGATGTGAGCGTCGAATTCTCCAATCAGCAGCTTGCCATTCAAGTCAAGGACACTGGCATCGGCATCAGCGAAGAGGAACAGGACAAGGTTTTCGACCGCTTCTATCGAGCCAAGGACACGCGCGTCAGTAAGATTACCGGCACCGGCCTGGGCCTGACGCTGGCGCGCGAAGTCGTGCGGTTGCACGGCGGCGATATTCATGTCGATTCCAAACTCGATCACGGCAGCACCTTCACGCTGACGATTCCGACGCAAAAGAAGGCCGCGTAAAGGAGGCGTAAAAGCGTGAAAATCAGCGAGCAGCAGCAAGGCGCGGTGATGGTCCTCAAGCCCGAGGGGCCGCTGGTCGAGGGCGTCATCGAGGAATTCAAGCAGCGCGTGCTCAAGACTCTGGCCGCCAGCATGGGGCGATTCGTGGTCGACATGTCGGCCGTTCCTTTTGTCGATAGTCTCGCCCTCGAAGGAATGATGGATGTGAGCGACGAGCTGTCCAAAGGTGGGCAAGTTCTGCGCTTATGCGCCGCCAATAAAACGGTGCGCGAGGTGCTGGAACTGACGGATCTCGCTTCCCACTTCGATCATTTTGATGACGCCAACGCGGCGGTTAGGAGCTTCCTGTGACCGCGCCGCGTAAACGCACGCGCATTGGCGAGGCTCTTGTCAGCGAAGGAATTCTTTCGCAAGACCAGCTCAGCAAAGCCCTGGCCGATCAGAAGGCCACCGGGCGCATGCTCGGCGAATTGCTCGTCGAGCAAGGTGTGATCAGCGGCGGCATGCTGGTACAGGTGCTGGCGCGTACACTGGGCGTCAAAGGTTGCCATCTCCGACACGGATTGATTGATCCGCCTCTGCTTAAGCTCGTCGGCGCTGAAGAGGCCGAGCGACTGCTGGCTATTCCGATGTTCAAAGTGCGTGGCGAGCTGACGGTCGCGATGACCGAGCCTCAGTGCTTGCCCAAGATCGATCGCCTGCGCGAGCTGACCGGCTGCAAGATCCGCACGGTGCTGGCGCTGGAAGCCAACATCCGCGAATATATTCGCAAATATGCCGCGGGCGACACGAGCGTCGATGCTTTTTTGACTTCACTGAGCGAAGAAGACGTCTCGGTCATCGATCGCGAAAACGTCGATGAAGGACCCGCCGCCGATTTGGACAAGATGGTGGCGGGCAGCCCCATCGTCAATTTGGTGAATGTAACGCTGCTGACCGCCGTCCGCGACGGGGCAAGCGATATTCACATCGAGCCGGACAAGAAGGGCACACGCATCCGTTATCGAATCGATGGCGTGCTCCGGGACCTGATGAAGCCGCCGATGGGCATGCACGCGGCCATCGCATCGCGCGTCAAAGTCATCGCGAAAATGGACATCGCCGAGAAGCGCCTGCCCCAGGAAGGGCGCGTTCACATCATCGCCGAGGGGCGCGAAATCGATTTGCGCGTCAGCAGCATGCCGACGCTGCTTGGCGAAAAGATCGTCGTGCGGATCCTTGATAAGGCGAATTTGCACGTGAAACTGGAAGACTTGGGTTTTCGCGAGCAAGCGCTGGCCGCGCTCAAGCGCATGCTTCAGCAGCCACACGGGCTGGTGCTCGTCACAGGTCCGACCGGTAGCGGGAAAACCACCACGCTCTATTCGGCGCTGGACCTGATCCGCAGCCCCGAGCTGAATATTGTGACAATCGAGGACCCCGTCGAATACCAGCTCGATCTGGTGAACCAGACGCACGTTCACGATGCGGTGGGATTGAGCTTCGCCCGGGCGCTGCGCAGCATTCTTCGCCAGGACCCTGATGTGATCATGGTCGGCGAAATCCGCGACGAAGAGACGGCGCGGGTCGCGGTGCAGGCAGCGCTGACCGGCCACCTGGTGCTGGCCACGCTGCACACCAACGATGCGCCCGGAGCGGTTGCGCGATTGCTGGACATGGGGATCGAGCCTTACCTGCTTTCCAGCGCAATCAACGGCGTCGTCGCCCAGCGGCTGGCACGCAGTATTTGCCCCGCCTGCGCAACGAAATACTATCCCTCAGAGCTGGAATTGAAGGATGCCGGCCTGAGCGACCGGACAGGCAGGTCATTCCGCAAAGGCATTGGCTGTCAGCAATGCCATGACAGCGGCTTCCAGGGGCGCTTTGGCATTTATGAAGTGATGGAGGTCACCCCAGCGATTCGCAGGATGATTCACCAGGCGGCCCCGTCGCATGAATTGCGCGAGCAGCTTCGCAAGGAAGGCAGCCGCACCTTGCGAGAGGAAGGCGTAGCGCTTGCCCTCGAGGGCAAAAGCAGCCTCGATGAAATCCTGCGCGTCACGCACAATGACCAGGAGCAGGACCATGTGTCCAGGCAGGCCCCCGTATCTCCGCAGCCTGACGCCAGCGGGAGGGCGGCATGAAATTCTCTTATCACGCCTGCGATGCGTCCGGAGCGCTGAAAATCGGCACGACCGATGCGCCCGATGCGGTTGAGGCACTTGAGATTCTTCGACGGCAGGGATTGTTTGTCAGTCAGATCGAGGCGGACAAAAAGGCCGAACCTGAACAACATGAATCGGTCAATCGCGGTCGAATGGGGCGCGGCCGGCTCCTGAAAAACATGGCCATGTTCACGCGGCAACTGTATGTGCTCAATTCATCGGGCACGCCGCTGACCGATGCAATTCGTTCGCTCGGTCGCCAGGCGAAAGATCCGAAATGGCGGGCGGTTGTTTTCGATTTGTTTGAACGTGTAGAGCAGGGCGATCCGCTTTCAGCCGCGATGCACGAGCATGCCGAGTGCTTTGATCCCGTGACTCGCAGCCTGATTGCTGCCGGGGAATCCAGCGGCAACGTCAGTCTGATGCTCGACCGCGTCGCGACGCTCACGCGAAAGCAGCTTCAAACGCGGTCGGCGATCATCAGCGCGCTGATTTACCCGGCATTGCTGATCACCGTCTCGTTCGGGGTGATGTTGCTTCTGCTGCTGTTTGTATTGCCACGCTTTGCCGGGCTTTTTCAAAGTTTGAACGTTCCATTGCCGGCGACGACTCGATTCCTCATGGCGCTCAGTGGCGGCCTTCAATCGTATTGGTGGGTTCTCCTGGCGAGCATCATCGTTCTGGCCGTGGGCTTCAAGGTATGGTCCCGAAGCGATGCAGGAATTGAAGTTCTTCATCGAGTTGTTTTGAAGCTTCCGATCGCGGGAAAACTGATCCGCTCCTTTGCCGTTGCGCGAATCCTTCGGGTCCTTGGAGTTCTGTCGCAGGGGAGTGTGCCATTGCTGGATGCCCTGGCGCTGGCCCGGCAGACGATGACCAATCGGCAATATTCGCGGCTGGTGGAGAAGGCCGAGGCGGCAGTGACGCGAGGCTCGACGATCAGTTCCGCCTTCGCGGATAGCCCGTTAATCGATCCGTCCCTTTGTGAAGCGGTCCGAAGTGGCGAACAAAGCGGTCAGCTTGGCAGCCTTCTGCTTAACCTTGCGGAGTTTCTAGACGAGGAGAACGAAGTAGTCGTCCGTTCGCTGACCAGCATTCTGGAACCGATCATTCTGGTCGGACTGGGATTGGTGGTCGGCTTCGTGGCAATGAGTATGTTCCTGCCGATGTTCGATCTGACGGCAATGACTCAGCATAGCTGAGCGGATGGAGGGGAGTGTTCTGGTCCGATAATCAATCTCGACCTCCGATCGGCATCGACATCGGTGCGCGACGATTCAAGGCTGCGCAGCTGGATGCCTCTGGCGATGCAATTGCTGCCGCGACGGCGCTTCCGCGCACCGATTCATCAGGCGTTCCCTCACCCGAAGAAGTCCGGCGGCTATGGAACGTGCTCGAGCGCGGCGGCTTTGCCGGTCATCAACTGGTCCTCGCGGCTCCTGCTGACAAGGTCGTTGGATCGGTCTTGGAATTACCCAAATCGCAGGCACTCGCGATCGGACAGCTGGCGCGGATGGAATTGGCGCGCAGTCACAAATGCGCCCCAGAGGCGATGGAAGTGGGATGCTGGGAACTCCCCGCCCCCGCCCGTGCAGGGAAATCGGTGCAGGTGATGGCCAGTGCCTGCCGGCATGAAGACCTGACTCCGCTGTTGGATGCTTTTGAAACTCAGGGCTTTGAAATCGAGGCAGTGGATCTCCGTTCCTGTGCGCTGGCGCGAGTCGCGGCGCGGTTGCCCGAAAACGACGACGACAGCCGCAAAGAGGGCGCGGTCACTGGGATTCTGGACCTGGGCTGGACCGGCGCGACGCTCGTGCTGCTTCATCGCGACACGATCGTCTACGAGCGGCGCATCAGCGAAGGCGGCTTGCAGAAACTTCATGATGAACTCTTACGCCGACTTCACATTGATGCCGAGATCGCTGACTTCCTCATGGGAGACTCGAGCAACAGCGAGGAATCTGAAGCAGCAGCATTGCAGCCGGATGTGGATGCGCTGATTGCCAATCATGCTGAATCGCTGGCGTCGGAGGTTTCGGCATCGTTCGAGTATGCCGCCCATCAATATCATGATGCAGCCGTATCAAATTTGAATTTGTGCGGCACCGGCGCGTGCGTGAAGGGGTTGGACAAACATCTACGAACTCATTTGAGCGTGCCGACGGCAGCTTTGCGGCCGGCGCAGATTTATCCGGGATTGGAAAAACAGCAGCTTCAGTGCATCTCGCCGGAACTCGTCGGGGCTTTGGGATTGGCGATGTTCCCGATGCAGGCACTGGAGCAAAACAAGGAACAGGCAGCTTAACAGGCAGACGATCGTGAGCATTCCCGCAATCAATTTGATTCCAATGCAGCGCCGCGAGGCCCGGCGGCTGCGCGGGCATGCGCGGCGATGCGCGTTACTGAGCGGCGCGTTTGTTGTTGCCGTGCTGGCGGCTGCAATCGGTTTTCGAGCCATCTGGGGCGGCGGCGATCCCACCATCGATCATCAACTGGCCAACTCCAACAGCGAAGTCGAGCGCGCCGGCGCGGAATATCACGAACTGGATCAGAAGCTCGCCCAATTCCACGCGACGCAGGCCGCCTTAGAGACATTGCGTGCCCAGCCGGACTGGAGCCTTCTGCTCGCGCTGGTTGGCCGGCAGACCGGAAGTGAAGTGGCCCTGCGTTCATGCAGTGTCAGGCCTCAGCAAACCAATGCGCAGATGAACAAAGCCTCTGCAATCATGCCGCCGGGCCTGGAATTGTGTCTCAGCGGGATTGGCAAATCGGATATCGCAGTTTCGCAATTTGTATTGCGATTGGAGCAGACAAAGCTGTTTTCGAAGGTGAAGCTGATCGACAGCACGCGGCAGCCGTTCCAGTCGCAGCAGGTGTTTTCGTTCCGAATCGAATGTCCGCTGGAAACGAAGCCATTTGGCCAAACATCAGGCTCGTCGCAGGCTGTTGCAAAAGATGAGTGATATGACCATTGCGCGAATGAAAGTCTGGCAGGTTTACGCGATCGGAGGGCTTTTCTGCGCCGCCGCCACCGCCATCGCCTGGTTTGCGCTGGCTGCACCCACGCTCGAGCAGCTCAGCCAGCGGCGCGGTCGCGAGACAGAGTTAATGCAATCGCGGCATAAGGCCACAGAATTGGCTCACGATCTTGCTGAGGCGCGCAAGGAAATGAAAGTATTGAGCACCCAGGTCGCAAGTAACGCCATCGAATTGCAGCCGGCGTCTCAGGTCAATCAGCGGCTGGCCGCGTTGACAACTCTTGCAACGCAAAATGGCCTGTCGCTCAATGAAGTTCGGCCCGGAGCGCCGACTGAAACCAATCGTTACCAGATGCTGCCAATCCACCTGACGGGTGCTGGCGATTATCCATCCTGCGCCGCATTTCTGCATGGACTTCACGATTCCTACACGGATGTTGGCTTGAGCTCACTGGAAGCGCTCAACAGCGACACCTCCGGCGAAACAAGCCGGCTGAATTTCCAGATCGAGCTGGTCTGGTATACAAAAAAATAGCGGCGTGCCGGGAAGACACGCCGCCGATTTCAAATTTCAAATGCGAGATTTCAAATTTCCGTTTTCAAATTTCAGATCTCAAATTTGAGATCTCAAATCTCATTTGTTCAAATCTGCCGGCGCCTCGGGACGCGTGGTGGGAGCCTTAGGCGAAGGCTTTGCCGCGGGTTCTTGTCGTTGATTCGACGAATCGGACGAAATCTTCCAATGCGACTGCAGCATCTTGATCGTTGAATCGAGTTTACCGCCACGTTCGCTCGCGTTATTCAAATCTTTCGCGGCTTCATCGCTGTGCCCTGTGTTGTAATGAATGAACGCCAATAGGAACCAGGGTCGTTCATCGTGCGGATACTGCTGGGCCAGAGACGAAAGATCTTTCGAGAGGTATTCGAGGCGCTGCGACGTCAGCAGATGGCCAAGGTTCACTTTCGCCATCATTGTTGCCGGTGCGCTCCGGTAGACCTGGCGAAGATCGCGCTCCGATTGGGCATAAAGGCCCGCGCCGAGTTCCGCGATCGCGCGGCCCATCGGAATCAGCGGATTATTGGGTGCTACGCGAGCGGCCCGATCGTATTGTTCGATTGCCGTGGTAAAGCGATCTTCACGCAGCAGCACCTCCGCATTAGCCATTAAATCGTGCAAGCCTTTTGCCGGGATTCCTGTCGCCAGGCTATCCATCTCCAGGGGCGAAGGCGCATTTCCTGCCGGTGCATTTCCATTGCCTTTTGTGCCCTGGCGCTCAGCGTTTCCACCAGTAATCGTGGAGTTGGCCTGGCGTTGACGATTAGCCAGCTCCTGCTGAAACTGCGCATTGGCTTGTTCATCGGTCACTGGATGCGAGGCGTTGTACTGCTGCAATCGCTTATCCAATTCGCTGTACTGCGTGCTCTGGCGCGAAGGCGGGACGATAAACTGCTGGCGAAGTCCCTGGCCGGTTGTCACGCTCGAGTTGAGCGGCCCATTTTCCAGAGGATTGGAAGTGACGTCGTTGCTAAGCGGATTGTTCTGCGGCGCTTCCAGCGGATGATCGAGCGGCTGAACCAATGAACCGGTGTTGCCGGTTTTACTGTTTCCCGGGCCGGCGTTGGCATTGGGCTGCGCCTGTTGCTGGCGTGGTCCGCTCGCCTGGATCATCTCGCGCTGCATGGCTTCGATCGAATTCGCGCCGGGCTGATATTGATTGCCGGTCGCAGCATTCATCATGCTCCCATTCTGCGCGCGCACGCCAAAAAGCGGTGAGGCAATCAGCGAGCTTCCGGTCAGAAGCGAGGATTCGCCCGGCTGAGGCAGTGAATTTTGAAATGAATAGGGATTGCTCATCACATCTTCGGCCGGAGAAAACTGCGGCATTGTCCGGGCCTGCAGGCTGTAATCCAGCGGCGCGGACGAAAGCACCGAGGTCAAACTCGAAGGCGACGTGAGAGAAGTTCCCACGTAGCCGCCGTTGAACCCCTCGGGGACCGAGCCCGCCGGCGGCGGCACCGCTCGGACATCGCCATAAAACGGTCGCGGCGTTGTCAGGTCGGCTGGCGCGCCAAATCGTGAAGGGACGCCGGAACTGTTGCGGATAAATGCATCCGACACCGCGTCGCCCATCGGCCCCATGAAACCGCTGGGGTCGGTATAGGGGACGGGGCCGCGAAAGGCTCGGCCACCCGTTACATTTCCGGTAACGATCTGGTTGCCGGTTACGGTTACGTGCTGCCCGCTTCCGCTGTTGTAACCGTTGCTGCCGATGCGGTTGTTCGCATCATTGGCATGACCATCCTGACCCGCTGCCGGGTACTGTGCCCACGCGGAGTGGCCGATCCAGAGCGTCGGCAGAGTTCCAATTGCGAGGGCCAGAATCCACTTGACCTGATGCCTTTGTTTCATGGATCGATCTCCGGCTAAAGTCTCAGTCATATCTTAGTGCCAACTGACCGGCAGGTCTTGTATTTATCGACCGATGCCCCCTCGGAGAGTTTCATAAGTTCGCGAGCGCCAACAAAACTTTACAAAGCGTGTGCCGGGACAAAGTTAGTATAATCGGCCTTGCATGAGCCCGATCAGCGAAAATGAGGATGCCGAGCTTCGCGAGCCACCTGCCATCCCACCCAGCAAGCATTTCATAACGGTTCGCGCGCGGCAAGTATTGATCGCATTTCTATTTACATTCATCGCCGCCCGTGTGCTGGTTTACTTGATCATGGCTAAAAAGATGCCGGATTTGTACCTGCATATGGGCGGAAATCACGTCCATCATCTCAACTACGGCATCTTTCTTTTGACCCTGATTGGGGCTTATTTGATTTTCGCTCAGCCGCGTGGAGGGCGACTGACGGCGGCCTGCTTCATTTATGGAATTGGACTGGGGCTCACCTTCGACGAATTTGGAATGTGGTATCACCTGGGCGGGCTCTATTGGCAGCGCGCGAGTTTTGATGCGGTGGTCGTGATCACGGCGCTGTTGTTGCTGATTGCCGCCGCGCCAGACTTCAAACGCTTTCGACCTCGCCATTGGACGACGGCTGTCATCCTCATCGCTTGCCTGGCGGTCTTCGGATACCTGCTCAACAATTCGCTTCGCTATGCCAGCAAGCGGCTTTCGCCACGCTTGCAGCAACTTGAGCTGAATGGACCGCAATAGTTGTCACGTTCGAATAGCAGTGGGGGAGGCCGACGCTTTGGCCAAGCCCACTCCGCCTGGCAGAAAAGCTCGCGAAATCACCAGCAGGACGAAGCCCGGCACAAGCCAGATCATGCGATCCTCGATAAACCCCATATAGAACAACGGCGCGACGGCCAGGATTGTGATTCCAAGGACGACAAGCTTTCGATGACTCGGCCCGGCATGTCTATCGCGCGTGGGAATCATGCAAAGCCATACATAGGCTGGAAAGACCAGGCCGTAGAATGCCATGAAGAATCGGTAGACGCGCTCACCACGAAGCGCGATTCCTTCCAGTCCGCCGCCTCCAAAATCGAGGCCGATCCATCCAATGAGTAATGCAATGATGGAAATCACAACGGTGAAGGGTTTAATTGCTGTTTGAGCGTCGGCAGCGGTGAGAGGCCGAAGATGCAGAGCGATGGTAAATGCGGCTTGAAAAATGATGTGAATTGCAACGATCCAGAGCAGAAGGACTGGCACCTGGTCGAACGCTTCGTTGCGAAGCAGCGGCGCATACCAGAGCGTGAACAGGATCATGACGACAAAAAACAGGCCAAATCCCAGCGCAAAAGAGGCTGCCCCGGCAATGGGCGATGTCATTGAACGAGCGCGGAGAAACGTCAGATCAAGATAGGGGCAGAGAACAAACCCAAAGACGACGACCGGCGCCAGCCACAGCAAGCCAAGGCCCTGTCGCAACACTGGCGGAGAGATGTTTACAGGAATGCCACGAATCGAGATGGCCGACGCAATGGCCATCAAAGAAATTGCGTAAATCGCAACCGCGGTGATCAATTCGCGCTTTCCGCCACGCGTCACAAGGAAAATGATCAGCGTCGCCAAGGCACAAATGGCGGGAGCCGGCCAACCCACCATGCCGCGCACGAGCCAGCCAATGAAAAAACAGTGAAAGGCAATGGTGATTGCCGAAAAGGCCTGGCATGCCACCGCATGTCGCGCAACGATTCGTTCCACGGCACCAGGCTTACTCAGCACCCATCCCAGCCCAGCGGCACCGATCACATTCGGCACCGCAAAGACCACCCATCCCAGAAACCCAAACTCCCGCACCATCAGCACCGGAAGAAACATCCCGATGCACCAGGTCCAGGAGCAAGCGAGATACACCGCCCATCCCAGTGTTCGGGCAAGCTCTCTGGCGGGTAATGATGTCGAAGGATTCACTTAAAGAAGACTATTTGACCTGGCGGGCTGCCTTGGCCTTGTGATGGACCTTTGGCGTCACATGGAAGGTTGCCGCGCACTGGCCGACGCGCTTGTCTCGCTCGCCGGGACGGAAGCCCTGTTGCAGAATGTCCAGGTCAATAACGATATTGAATTCGGCTCCGGCATTAATCAGTTGCTTGATGTTCTGGCGCGGGGTCATGCGATAAACCGCCGGCCCGAGGCAGGGACGGAGAAACTTATAAGTAAGTTCCTTGCATACGACCGTGTAATCGCCACCGCAAATGCCAAAAACATACATCCCGCCAGCGATTTCACTGTTGGCCAGCAGCGCACCGCCAGCCATCGCGTTATACCAGTTACGATTGAATCGTCGGAAAGGCAAGTAAGCAGCAAACGTCGTCGCATCAATCTGCTTCATCTTGATGCCGCTGAAGAAAGCGAGCGGCAGCCACAGCAATGAACAGATGCTGTGCCAGAAATTGTCGCGCACGCTCAGTCGGCTGACGAAAGCTTCGACGCGATCGAACCAGGTCTTGGGCTGCTCGAGATGGCGGTTGCGCTGCGTCGCCGCGCCAGCCGCCAGAGGCGTGGGCATCACCTGGATTGCCGGCGGCATCCCCTCGCCAACGTCGTCCAGGTCTTCAACTGTCGCAGGAGTTTCCATGGGCTTCATTTCCTTAACCTGCCAGCTTTCAGGACACGCCGCCAGACCCATGGTTTACACGCCCGCGGGCTGGCTGACAACAGACAGTTTTAATACGAACAGCCGGCAGAACGGATCGTTC
>JANWHF010000120.1 GCA_025450555.1 Tepidisphaeraceae bacterium
CAGCCCCAGTTTCAGCAGCTCTGCGACATGGATCTGCTCCCAGGGCGAACTATCCCGCATGATGTGCCGGATTTGATCCACCCGAGCATCCGGATCGACCTTGGAAGATTTAGAGCGACTCGAGTTTCCTGGCCGGTCCAGTTTCTCGCGCGTGCGGTTGATTTCCTTCAACACGCGCAACCCCAGCTTGGAATCGCATTCTGCAATCCCATGGGCCACCGCACAAACGCTGGCATCCGCGAGCGCCAGCATCTGATCCATCGCATGCTCATGCGTTTCATTTCTCCAGGCGCTCAGCGCCGCCATGAACTGCGGGTCTTGCGTCCGCCAGCGATAGAGCGTGACGCGAT
Source organism: Tepidisphaeraceae bacterium (assembly GCA_025450555.1). GTDB lineage: Bacteria > Planctomycetota > Phycisphaerae > Tepidisphaerales > Tepidisphaeraceae > JANWHF01. The sequence goes on from JANWHF010000120.1 coordinate 351, forward strand.
CCACTCCGGCTGCGTCCGCGGCCTCCTGCGTCCGCGCCCCCGCCAGCAACTCCCGCAGAGCCTTGGCCTGCGACGGCGTCAGGTTCGAGAGCCACATCTGCTCGCTTGGGTGGTCTGGAGCCTTCGCAAGCGGAGCTGCGCCTGTTGTCCCCTCCTGCTTCGCCAATTCCGTCGATCCCTTTTCGTCGCCCATAGCTGCCTCCAATAAATAAGACCAAATCACTACTGCACCATCATACCCGAACATACGCCGTACTTCAAGAATTGTTTTCCAGAAAATGGCCAAAATTTTCAATCGAACACATCCTTAATATTGGCAGATGGTTATGGAATGAGGGCGCGGGGAGTATCAGTGAGGATACCGCGAGAGTGCGCCATCTACTCGCTTACCCGCCCACACGAAGCGCCCGCGGCACTCTCGGAGTCGCGCTTCGAGGTTGGGGGTGGCCACATACGATCCTCCGAACGGCTCTCCATAGTGCCGCCCATGCCCGGCGTGGACAAGAGGAGCGCTGTACGGATGATTTCCAGTTGTCTTTCCACAGATCGTGGTTGACGGGGGAAAGCAGTATTTTCGTCCCCCGCGATTTCCGTCCGGCCATATTGGGGTGCAGCATGCAGGTTCAGGACGATCTGGAATTGTTGAGGCAATTTTCCCGCGAGGGGTCGCAGGCTGCGTTCGCGCAACTGGTGACCCGGCACGTTCACCTGGTTTACTCGGCAGCCTTACGCCAGGTTCGTGACCCTGCGACCGCGGAGGACGTCACCCAGGCGGTATTCATGGCGCTGGCCTCGAAGGCCGCGGGCATTGGGGCGAAGACCATCCTGCCCGGTTGGCTGCTGCTCACGACGCGATATGCCGCCAAAGACGCGCTTCGCGCTGCTCGTCGTCGTCGGCGACATGAACGCTCGGCGGCGCGCCAGAGGGCAGCGGAGATGCGAAACACCGAACGATCATCCCCTTCCGACGCGGTGATGACCCGCGACGAGCAATCCCGGCTGGAAGCGGTGCTCGATGGCGTGCTTGCCAAGCTCGGTTCGGCCGGGCGCGACGCAATCGTCTTGCGGTTTTTCGAGGGCAACAGCCTTGCCGAAGTCGGCCGGCGGCTTGGAATCAGCGAAGATGCGGCCAAGAAACGCGTGAGCCGAAGTTTGGGTCAGATGCGCGCGATGCTGCTGCGGCACGGCATTGCATTGGGTCCCGAGGGAATCGGGTCGGTGCTTGGCGCCATTGCCGTTCGCCCCGCTCCCTCCGCTCTTGCGGCCAAGGCATCGCAGGCTGCCGCGGCGGGCGTATCCCTTTCCATGGCAAAAGGAGCAATTACAATCATGGCGTGGACCAAGGCAAAAACAGCAACCGTCGCCGCAGTGGCCCTGCTGCTCCTCGGGGGCGGCGCGACGGTCACCTGGCACATGATGTACGGAAGGTCTGCCCGAAAAATGATGATTCTGCCGCCCGGGCAAATCGCGCCCGGCACGAATTTCACCTGGCAGGATCCTCAAGCCCCGGCGACTAATCACGCGTATCACGGCCCGCCGATCGTCGGAACCGTCCACACATCGGACGGCAAGCCGATCGCAGGGGCGACGGTAAAACTCGCGACCTGGGACGCCGACATAATCCTCAACGCCAGCCCCAAAGCCAAGCCGGTTCCGACTATACGAACGGGACCGGACGGCCACTTCGAATTTCGCCCAACGAGTACGCCATATGGTGTCCTTGCGACGTGCGACCAAGGCATCGCCTTTTCGACGGTCGCGAAGCTGGCCTCGTCGGCTGATATGATTATCCTGCCCTGGGGGCACGTCGATGGCACTGCGCGACAAGGATCCCAACCGCTCCGCAAGTCACAAGTGGTGCTCTGGTATCAAAACAGCGCGGAGGCCGATGCGGCTCGCATCGACTACAACGGCCTTCCGAGGGTTGCCACGACCGATGAATCGGGACATTTCGTGTTTGACCGCATTCCGCCTGGACTGGTTGACATTACCTGCAGGCTTCCTGGTGCTCTGCGCGCCCAGCATTCGCCGCGGTTCCACATTCAGAGCGGCACAACCACAACCATCGTGGCAGGCGGCAACGGCCGTCCGGTCATTGGGCGAGTCAGCCCGCCGCCCCGCGAAGGCAACGGCCATTCGGTTCGACTTGAGCGGCTGATGCCCGAGCGGTTTGCAAGTCAGGATTGGGACCATCTCACGCCCGAGCAGCGCGCGCAGCTCACGGCCGAACGCGACGCATCGCCCGACTATTCAGCCTGGCAACGCGACTGCAATCCATTTCAAGCGGAGATTGGTGCCGACGGGACATTTCGTCTGGAAGATGTCCCCGCCGGGGCTTACAGCATGCGCGTGGGCTACTGGAATTTCTCCCGCGAAAGCCGTTATGTCGAAACGATCGCCGAGCTTGACCGAAAGCTTACGATTGAACCAATGCCCGGCGGCCGAAGCGATGTGCCGATGGATTTAGGCACCATTGATCTGCCCCTGCGCAGGCGGCTGACCATTGGGCAACCAGCCCCCGAACTCACCTGGCGCGACATCGATGGGAAACAGTTATCGCTTGCGGCGCTTCGAGGAAAGTATGTCCTGGGGATCGTGCTGCCCAGCGCCAACACATCGGATGACATGTGGGAAGACCTGCTCAAGCTCAAGCCCGTGTACGACCGCTTCAGCAGCGACCCGCGGTTCACAATGCTCGCCCTTTTTGCCGGAGACGGTTTCGACGCGGCGCGCAATAGCGCCGCGCACGATGGCGTGGCGTGGCCATTCTTCGACGCGGGCAAATCGCTCGACAGCATACCGGAACCCTATCGAAGCTCCGGGGAGATGATGTTCGTCATCGACCCGCAGGGCGCTTTGCTGGCAAAAGACCTGGCGCCCCAGCGGGCGTGGTACGTCCTGGATCAGGCGCTTTCCCGCGGCGGCGTGGAAGACAGCGTCGCGAGCATCGATGTGCGGCATTTAGCACCTGGCGATGATCCACGTTCGGTGCTTGCGTCCGCAGGCACCAATGCCGCGGCCCATGGCACGTTTGCGATTGTCGATGGAATTCCCGCCAAGTCCCCGCCCTCGGTCCTGGTCAGCGGACAGCTTCCCGACAACGATGACGCCCCGACTCAAAACTTCTGTTTCGAAGCCGGCACCCTCGAAGGCCGGTTGAAACTGGACCTTGGGAGGGCGATCGAGATCAAACAGATCATGACCCTCTCGCGGCACAAGAGCGACCGCGCCCCGCAGGTTTACACGCTCTACATCAGCGACGGAAATTCACCCGATTTTGATCCCGCCCCTAAGATCGGCATCGACCCAGCCAAGCATGGCTGGACGCGATGGGCCAGCGTCGACTCGCGCCCGACACAGCCCGGCTCTGCCGGCGGAACGTACGCGGTGACCCTTGCGCTGGCCCCGGGCAATCTGCCGAAGTGTCGTTATCTGCTCTTCGAAATCTTCCCTACCGAAACGGTGGACCCATTCGGGAACACGTTCTACAGCCAGATCAGCGTGAATGGGACAGAATCCACGAGGCAGTAATAGACGAACCGTATTTCAAATTTCGCATTTATCCCATGCTCCACGCCGGCGCGCGGCCCCTTCTTTGAATTGCCGCAAAGTATTTAACTGCGTTATGCATCTACCGATCCTGAAGTGATCTGCACATCATTTCCCAGCCGTTTCCAGTCGAGTCCGAAGCGAGCCAGATATTTGCGGAGGCGATCGGCATCGTTAGTCGATCCTTTGCGCGATCGCGAGACGGCAAAGAGGCGTCGTCGCGCAAGTTGGGTATGCTGACTTCCTTCCGCAAGGACGACTACCATTGGCCTGCCATAGCGCGAAGGCGTCCGGATTTCAGGCCGTGCTGTATTACTTCGACGTTGAGATCGAGCAGGCTCTCTTGCGCAATGCCGGTCGCGATGAGGCGCATCGCATTCCGGAGATCGCGCTTCGAGGCACATTGAAGAAATTCGAGCGACCCACGATCGACGAAGGTTTTGATGCGATGTTTCAGGTTCGTGCAGCATTCGAAAATGGACGGTCGGTCGAGGTGATGAAATGAACTTTGACGAACTCGACGAATCAATGCGCGTCTTCGAGACCGCGGCCGACCGATGCGTCCTGCCGGACGTGTATATGGTCGCGCGCATCGATGGGCGAAATTTCACGACGCTCACGAAGACAAAGCACGCGTTTGAAGCGCCGTTCGATCAGCGCTTTCGCGATCTGATGCTTCAGACCGTCGAGCATCTGATGACCTGCGGATTCGAAATCAATTATGGCTTGCTCAATATGTGCGCGGTTTGGCGATGCAAGCCGAGAACGTGAAACCCAGCAAAACGGGTACGACGGATGACTCAAACTCTGATTCAACTTGATGGCTCTCTCGGCGAGGGCGGTGGGCAGATTTTGCGGACGGCGTTGAGCTTGTCGATGGTGACGGGGCAGGCATTTCGCATTGAGAAGATTCGGGCTGGGCGGGAGAAGCCAGGGTTGCTTCGGCAGCACCTGACGGCAGTCAATGCAGCCGCGGAAATTTGCGGCGCGACGGTGGAAGGCGCGGCCATCTCATCCCGCGAGCTGACCTTTTCTCCAGGGCCCGTGAAAGCGGGCCAATACACCTTTACCGTCGGCTCGGCGGGAAGCACGACGCTGGTGTTGCAGACGGTTTTGCCCGCGCTGATGATCGCGAAGGAGCCCTCTTCACTGACGCTGGAGGGCGGGACGCATAATCCTCATGCGCCGCCGCTGGATTTTCTGGAGAAGGCGTTTGTGCCGTTGGTGAACCGGATGGGGCCGACGATACATTTAAATCTCGAGCGCGCCGGGTTCTATCCCGCGGGTGGCGGTCGGTTTTTTGCGAACATTGAGCCTGAGCCAAAATTGACTCCGCTGCATCTTCCCGCTCGCGGTGCACTGAAAAGGCAGTTGGCCAAAGCGGTTGTCGCGGCATTGCCTGGCGACATCGCCAAGCGCGAGCTGGCTCAGATCGAAAAGAGGCTCGGGTGGACCGGCGAGCAGTTGCAGATCCGTCAGCTCCCGCAGGAATGGGGGCCGGGAAATATTTTGACGCTCGAGATCGAAAGCGAAAACGTCACCGAAGTCTTTACCAGCTTCGGGATGAAAGGCGTGAGCGCGGAAGCCGTCGCGGAGCAGGCGTTTGGCGAGGCTCGCCGATATCTGGCCTGCGATGCGCCGGTTGGACCGCATTTGGCGGACCAGCTTTTGCTGCCGATCGCGCTGGCGGGCGGCGGCTCATTTGTGACGTATGACCTTACGGAGCATGCGCGGACCAATATCCAGGTGATTCAGCGGTTTCTGCTGGTCCGTTTCGAAGTCATCGAACGGAAACCGGAAGTGTGTGAAGTTAAGATCAGCGCGTAAGTACTTTTATCGCGATGTACCAAATTTCCCGATTTTTCCCTTGCTTTTCATAGATAGTACGGAATAATTCAACGCCTCGGCACGTTATGCCGATGGAGTTCACGATGATTACGTTTTTGAAACAGTATCAGCCAGTCCAACGCGAAGCTCTCGAGCGACGTGCGGATGATCTATTGGATTATCCGCTTCAATAAGCTCCCAGCCTCGCCGGCCGGGAGTTCCTCCCGGTCGAAACAGTTTTCGCTTTTTTATACCGGGAAGAACGCATCAGGCCGTCAGATTGCCGGGTGTATTGTTGCGCTTTGGCAATCCTGAGGCATTTCGAGAACTTCAGGCGTGATTTGCAGCGTCTGCCACGGTGAGACTGCGCGCAGTACGAGCGTACTGGTAGCTCAACCGGACTTAGAGCACTGGTCTACGAAACCGGAGGTTGGAGGTTCGATCCCTCCCCAGTACATAGCGCAGAGGTTCAGTGGCCCAATCGGCAGAGGCGCCTGACTCAGATTCAGGATGGTGCAGGTTCGAATCCTGCCTGAACCACTCGATATTGCGGTAGCTCAACTGGAATTAGAGCGCGGCTCTCCGAAGGCCGAGGTTAGAGGTTCGAATCCTCTCCGCAATATGGAAAGAAGATTCACCACGGAGGCACGGAGACACGGAGGTGTGGTTTTGCTGAAAATTTGGGCCGACGCGGACGACGTGATTTGAATGGAACGTTTTTCGCGCTTCCGGAAGTCAGTTTCGCGCCAAGTGCGCCAAGAATGCCAAGGGCCAAGAGAAAAAATTAATAGACGATTTTTTGGCGATCTTGGCATCTCGGCGCAGATTCGATCAGCGTCCCTCGCAGCGGGACTCATTGCAGCAAAACCCGGCCTCCGTGTCTCCGTGCCTCCGTGGTGAAAAATTCTTCTTGCCGCCATAGCTCAGCGGGACGAGCGTCCGGTTGTCAAC
>JANWHF010000121.1 GCA_025450555.1 Tepidisphaeraceae bacterium
CCCCGCCCAATCGAACCGACATAAGAACATGCGGATGCCTGTACAGGCACGCTCCGAAAGCTCCCCGCGCGGAGTTTTCAGCCAGTGATGGCGAAGGTTCCCCGAGGCGGAGACATCGGCCCATGCCACGCGATATTCCGGTCGGCAACGGACGGATGCTGATCACGTTTGATCATCGGTACCAGATCCGTGATCTGTATTTCCCTCACGTCGGCCAGGAAAACCACGCCGGCAACGGCCCCTGCCGCTTCGGCATCTACAGCGACGTTCCCCACACCGGCAAAAATGCTTTGAGCTGGACCAGCGAGCCCGCCTGGCAGATCCGCCAGCGGTATCTTCGCGATACGCTCACGACCAGCGTCAGCCTCGAAAATCGCGAGCTTCAGCTTTCGGTCTATTGCAACGACACAGTCGATTTCCATCGCAACATCCTGGTCCGCAAGATCAAGGTGCGCAACACCGCCAATTACGCGCGCCACGTCCAGATCATCCATCACCAGGATTTCAACATGTTCGGGATGAAGGTCGGCGATACCGCCTACTTCGATCCTGAACTGCGATCGATCGTTCACTATCGCGGCAAGCGCTATCTGATGGTCAGCTTCTGGGCCAATGGCGAGCAGCGCATCGATGAATATGCCACCGGCACCAGCGGCTTCCACGGAGCCGAAGGCACTTGGCGCGATGCCGAAGACGGACACTTGCAGGGAAATCCGATTGCACAAGGCTCGGTCGATTCGACCATCGCCCACCATCTTTCGGTTCCTGCCGACGGCGAGAAGACAGCTTACATGGTGATCGTCGCCGGCCATTGCCGCGACGATTTGCTCGAACTTCACAAATGGCTTTTGAAGATGGGGCCGCAGGGCGTTCTCGATCGCACCAGCGCCTATTGGCGGCTGTGGGTCGGGGGAACGAACATCAACTTCGGAAACCTGCCGACCAAGGTGGTTGAGCTCTTCAAGCGCTCGCTGCTGGTCTTGCGAACGCAGATCGATAATGGCGGTGCGATTGTCGCCGCCAATGATTCAGACATCATGCAGTTCTCGCGCGACACGTATTCATATGTGTGGCCGCGCGACGGCGCTTTAGTAGCTAATGCGCTCGACATGGCCGGCTTCCCCGATGTGGCCCGCTGGTTCTACAAATATTGCTCCGATGTTCTGACCGAAGAAGGCTACTTCTATCACAAGTACAATCCCGACGGCTCCCCCGCTTCGAGCTGGCATCCCTGGGTGCTCAAGGGCAACCGCGCGATGCCGATTCAGGAGGACGAAACCGCGCTGGTCGTCTGGGCGCTCTGGCGGCATTACTTCCGTTATCGCGATATCGAATTCATTCGCCCGCTGTGGGTCGATGTCGTGCAGAAGGCGGCGGACTTCATGGTCCGCTACCGCGATCCGCGCACGGGTTTGCCGCTGCCCAGTTATGACCTGTGGGAAGAGCGCTGGGGCGTGCATGCCTTCACCGTCGCCACCGTGTATGGCGGGCTCAAAGCCGCGCACAATTTTGCCGTCTGCTTCGGCGACCGTGAGAAGGCCGAGGTCTACGCCAAAGCCGCTGAGGAAGTGAAAACCGGCGCGGCAAGGTATCTCTACAGCGAACGGCTGGGCCGATTCGTTCGCCGGCTCGTGTCGCTGGATGTGCCCAAGCCGCCCGACAATGGCAGCTACGAAGAGCGCGATCCGCTGACATCCGAATCGCGCACCGAAGATCTTTTCGAGGTGGATGAAACGGTCGATGCTTCCCTCTTTGCCATCTACAAATTCCACCTGTTTGAGGCAGACGATCCGCGCGTGCAATCGACGATGACTGCCGTGCAGCAGAAGCTGTGGGTGAAGACCTCCGTCGGGGGCGTCGCGCGCTACGAAAACGACTATTACCATCGCATCAGCGATGACATCGCCCGCGTGCCCGGCAATCCATGGTTCATCTGCACACTGTGGTTGGCCGACTACTTCATCGCCCGCGCCAAGACGTCCAACGAATTGAAACAGGCGCTGCCCATCTTTGAATGGGCCGCCAATCATGCGCTGGAGAGCGGCGTCCTTGCCGAGCAGGTCAATCCCTTCACCAACGAGGCGCTGAGCGTCAGCCCCCTCACCTGGTCACACGCGACGGTGGTGAGCACCGCCATCAAATATCTCGAAAAACTCGAGCAATTGCAGCTTTGCCACACTTGTAACCAGCCGGTCTATCGCCTGCGCCGCCGCGGCAAAGTCGAGATGATCAGCCAGAGCTATTTCGGGCGGCTCGACGCCGGCTTCAACACCGACGATGTCCGTGAAACCAGCCCCGTCGGCAACTTCATCAAGGATGACCCGGCCGGCGGCCCCTCGACGCGCGTTTCCCTCGCCATCGACACCCGCGACTGCATCGGCTGCGACGTCTGCGTCGCCCATTGCACCAAAGGTGTCCTCCGCATGGTCGAAGGCAAAGCCAACGTCGATCTTCGCAATCTCAACGACTGCGACATGGACGGAGAATGCGTCGATGTCTGCCCGACCAATGTGATTTCCCTCGAAGTCGCGCCGGTCGATGCACCGGTTGAGTTGACACCCGCCGAAGCGTCGAAGCTCGACGCGGATCTGGACCGCGCGCGTCCTAAGGATCCCCCCGCGACCGCCGCGTAATCGATCAGAAAACATCGAGGAGCATCCGCGTACGCCGCTTGCGGCTTCGCGCCAGTCTGGGAATGCCCGCGCGCGAAGCCGCAAGCGGCGGTCCAAGCGCGAAGTTCCCACGACCACGTTCGCGCTGAATCCTCAAATCCGCCCCGATTCGCTGGCGATCCACCTTCGATTGCATATCATATTCCCTTCCAACCCGACCGCTAAGGAAGTCTCAAATGAACATGATTCGCAGCCTCGGGCTCGATGCCGGCGGAAGCGCCGTCGGCCAGCGCGAGCAGATTATTCGTTACATCAATCTCAAGCTCGCCGCCCTGGGGATGCCCACCGCGGGTGTTGACGCTCAAACCGGCTTCCTCTCCGTCGCCGGCGATCTACTCGCTGATTTCCAGGAATTCGCCCGGCTTCTCGATGGCTACCTCTGCCCCGCCGACCAGCGCATCAACAGCTTTCTCGATGAGCATCTGGCCTCCGAAAATCTCGTCGGGAAAATCCGCCTGCCTTCGCGCACGTTTGTCATCGATCGTCATGGCATGGCCCGCGAAATGTCGCTGCCTCACGATGGCGACGAATATTGCAACGATCTTATTTCCAGCTATCGCGTCAGCCAGGGTGTATTGCACAATCCGCGGAGTGACCGTCGGACCACGCAAGGCGTCTTTCACATCGCCGAGGGCGGGCTTCCCATTCCCGCGGACAAGATTGCCGTTCCCAAGGTTGTCTATGGAAATCTGCTGCACGCGGCCCTCAATCCGCCGCGCGAGATGATGCGCCTGCCATTTATGGGCACCAATGGTCCCCATGCGGAATTATTCGTCTCTCTGCTGCTTCGCCCCACCGTCTGCCCTGAAATCCCCGGCTACAGCCCGCGAAAGACCATGGAAGTCCGCTTCTTCGCGCCCGGCGGGCTCGTCTCCAACCTCGACTTTGTCGAAAGCATCTTCGGAAATGCAGGTGACCCATACCTTCCCGAAAACGACTCCGGCCTCGATGTTCAGCATTGGACCGGTCACGCCGGCTGCATCATTCTTGCGCCGCACCTGGTGACACTGAAGAAGAAATCGCTCGGCCTTCCGCATTTTGATCAGGCCACGCCGCGCCAGCGCGAGCAGGGCATGTTCTGGAAAAATGAGGATGAGAAATACAACGACGGCAATGCTTTCAAAATTACTTGCCGGACGCGCGCAGGTGTGATGGTGACCTTGATAGCCGACAATTACTTTGGCTATTCCAAGAAGGAAGTGAAAACGCAGATCAGCTTCGCGGCCAATCTGTTTGGCCTGGCCGAAGAAGAGCATGCCGGCGGCGCGCTGGCCTTCGCCAGCTACAGCCTCGGCGAACAGTTCAGCGCCGATAGCCGGGTTGAGAAAAACGATCAAAACTTTTCGCAGGCGATGGAGCTTTTGGGCGATCGCGCAATCATGCAACCTCAGGGCTACGCACTCGACCGGCACTTTTCGGATGTCATCTACGTCCCGCAGGACGTGCGCATCGATCTGCCTTCTCAGAGGGTGACCTGGACTCATCAAAATAAAGCGCAATCCATCAAGCTGCTGGCTGACAAGGTCTACATCCATCCAAGTGGCTACAAGGTCCATCTCGAAAAGCATCCTGGCGCGCCGTCCTGGCGATTGATCGCCACCGTGGCCGAGGGGACTTTCTGCCACAAGCCCTGCACCGTTTCGGGCGGAGGCAAGAGCGAAATCTCCAAGTCGATCGCCGGCTCCATCGTCTATGGGCCGATTTACATTGCCGATGTCGAGCGCGATCTGGATCTGGTGGAACACATCTTCCAGCGCGATTACGCGGATCGATTCCTGCCGCCCTTTCGGCCCGATTATTCCAATCGAGCGTCGCGGCCCATCCTCAGTCCCAAGCGATCGCTGGGATCAGTGATCAAAATGCTCACGCCTTCGCCGGGGGAATTTACCGATGACTACAACCGCTGGCTCGAGACGATTCCCGAGCACATCCTGGCGATCGTTTTCCTCATCAAGCGATTTTATAAGCCCGAATGGGGCGAAAACTGGCGGCAGTATTTCACGGTCGATCAGGTCAATGGATTTCCCGGCCACGAATTGAAGTTCGGCAGCCGAAAGCTCGTCGGCAGCTATCTGCGCGTCGGACACTCGGCCGACGGAAGCTGGCGCGTCTACAAGCTTCGACAGGATTTCGTCGCCGCCGCCAAGGTGCAGATGGAAGATGACATCACCGCATCGGCAGTCGTGCCGGCCGACGTGCTGCAATACAAGCCGCGCGGCTACGATAACCCCAGCCTGAAGATTTCGGAGAATTGCGAATGGCGGCTGTTCCAGCGGCCCGATGACGCGATCATCCGCGGGCTCGATGCCCAAGCCGAGGCCGACATGGCCGCCGATGGACTTTTCGCGTCGAATTATCAACCCGTCGATTCTCGAGAGGCGAAGGAGATTGTCGAAGACGTGGTGGAATTCGACCGTTTTACTCCGCCCATGCGGCAGCGAATTCTCGATGCAGCCGCTCGAAACCACGGCTTTATCGTCAGCTCCGCCCATCCGCGCATCGTCGATGGCAAGCGCAGTAAAAACCCCCGATATCTCCAGATTCGACCCGATGTCGCGAGACCGCGCGATAAGTATGTTGCCGAAATTGGCGCTCGGCTCTATCGCGGCTGCCCCGCCGACGCGCCGCTGGTTTTTCCGGTGAATGCGGTGCTCAGTGGACGGCGCAACAATCCTGCCGACGCAGCATCCAATATTCGCGCGCTGGCCGTCTTCAATCCGATCCATTACCAGGAGCTCCCTGAGCTGTTCATGGATTACGTGTGCAGCCTGACGGGCAAAAGCCCCTCGACCACCGGCGCCGGCTCCGAAGGCGCGCTGACCAAGGCGCCGTTCAATGCCCTGCGTCCCGCGGCCGATGTGAATGCGGCGCTGGTCAGCCTGATCCTCACGGGTTACGCGGGCTATTCCACCGCGGCCGGATTTGTCGGGCCGAGTGTACAGGTGGATCACGACATCAGCCTGCTGATCCCTGAAATCTGGACGCGCCTGACGCCTGCTGAGCGCGATCCAAAATTTCTCATCCAGGGTGGATACCTCGAGCGGCTCGAAGACTTCCGCCACCGAGGCCGGCTCGTGCTGGCGAGCCGACTCGGCTATCGCATCACCGCCAAATTCGTCCACGACTTTTTCGGCCGCGTCTTCGATGCGCCGGATCGCGTGTTCGATGAGGCCATTTTGCGCCCCGAGACGCAGGACCTGGACATGTTCGTCGATGGCATTCACAACATCGTCGAAGCCCAGCAGCGCGTGGCGCAGCAATGGATCGAAGACGGCAGCATCGACGAAGCCTGCCCGCCCCTGGCGGCTATCGTCCGCCTCATGGCCGATGATCCGCAAGCCGGTCCGCGGCTCGATGCCTCGGCCCGCGACCTGTTCACGCGCGAAAGTCTGCTGCAAAGCGATTGGTATCAGCAGCGCCTTGCCGCAAAGCAGCAGCAGGACATCAGCCTGGCCGAGCGGAATGTGGCATATCTGGAAGCATTCGCCTCGCGCGCCAGCCATCGCGACGTCGCCCGGCGGATGAACATTGAGGAGCGCTTGAACATTGCTCGCCAGCAATTGGCGCAGGCGAAAAGCCTTGACTATCTCCATCGCCTCCGCGGCACCATCGGCGCGCATCCGTTCAGCGCTGTCCCCGCGCCGGCCAGCCGAGGGCGCGTCCAATTGGCCACGGTATAACTTTGAAGGTGATCTCGCGGGCGTACGTGACACATTCGTCGGCAGGCGGTTCATTTATTCGCGTTTGGGAACAAATTATTGCGGTAAACACGTGCCGCTTGTTTGTCGGAAGGGGCAATTCCGCAGCGCAACAATAGCAAAAATGTGTTGCCTACGCCCGAGAACGCCGTATCATGGGCTTGCCATGTTGGGCTTAGGGCGCTAAATCTAATCGGAAGGGTAGGGCCTGCCGTTTCGCAATCAAAGGCCCGATCCATATCCACTCACGGGCCCGCGAGGCCATTTCGTTGCGACGACACATTTACGGACGGGAGAGATCGATCATGTCTGGACTGATTTTTTCGGTAGGAGCGCGTGTTTGTTACGCAATTGTATTGGGTACTGCGTGGTTTTCAGCGTCGGCGATGGGCGGCATTCTTGATGGACAGCAGTTGTCGCTGGAGGTCAATTATCCAACCAAAACCGACGTTCAGTTTACTTACGGCCCATTTACCGTCGGTCCCAATCCTCAGGTTGTGGTCACCAGCACGCCTCCACTGGTCAATTTCACGGCAACCGCTTCGGATGATTCGATAACCATAACCTATCCTGGATCGGCGCAGTTTGCGGTAACGACGTTTAACGGCTATGTCCTGACCGAGGTGGCTTCTACCGCGCCTTCGTTTATCTCGGCGGTTGTGGATCCGGGTTCAACGTTTGCACTCGATCAATCGCGTGTGACGTTCGACGACCACAACGTGTACATGAACGTGTCGGGGTTGTCGGCGCAGGCTGGTCAGCATTTCACTGTTGACTTTACGCCGGTACCGGAGCCTTCAGTTTTTTGGTTGCTTGGGTTTAGCGCTGTGGGAATTCTGGTGTTCATGCGAGGGCCGCGTCGCGTTTCAACCCGTTGAGTTTTCGTCCTGAAAATCAGACTTGCCGCAACGGTCTGGCGGGCAGAGCCTCAAGATTTCATGGGAGAATTCTTATAATTTACGGGGCGCGACTGGCGACTTACCGGGCGTTGAACTGCGGACGGAAGTACAGATAAAAGTTCTCCTCATCATGTTCGAAGATGCGGTGGGAATTGTGAAAGAGAAGCCGATAACCTGATAATTCGGGATGGCTCAAAGGTGCTTCGGCCACCAGCAACAGATTGCCACCATCGGGGAATTGGTTTTGCACGCGATCGAGAACTTCGCGCTGCGAGAGCAGATTGTCGGATCGCCAGTCGCGATTCCAATCTGTATACGTCCCAAAAGTTTCACGGCCGGAATACCAGAGGGGTCGGCCGGGCAAGTACGGCAGTAGGGATTCGTACGTCAGGCCCGCGCCGGTGGCGATGGGCATGCGTTCCAATTCAGGCTGGCTGCTGATAAAAGCTGCCGCTTCTTTGGAGCCGGAGAAATCCCAGTTCACCTCGCGCCAGGACCAGGCGACCGCGATGAGGCAGGAAATGCAGAGAGATATAACGAGTGCGATGGCAGTAAATCCATGAATGATTCGAGCGAGCAGCGAATCACTGGCTGATCCAGACAGACTCCAGTCGAACTTCGAAATCCACAAAACAAAAACAATTAGCAGCAGGAGCAGCCCGGCATGTCGCTCGCCGGCGTACCATTTGAAAACAAAGACATAGATCAGCGCCAGCCACGCCAGACCCAGGATCACCAACGCCGGTCGGCAGCGCGATACCGACCAGCAGACGCCGGCCAAAACGAGCATCACGGCCCAGGCCAGCGCGGTTGACCAAATCGGCGCGAATCGGCCGAGGCGATGGAGCCGGGGATCGCGCGGATAATGCGGCACATGCGGAAGCAGTGCCTCGCAGGCACTGTAGCGAATCACCGGCCAGCGATGTTCCGGCTGCGGCGCGATCGCATGCGGTGGCGGGAGAAGCTGCACGATCGCTATCGCAGCGCCGACAACCGCGATGCCGGCTCCAATCATCGCGCTGCGCGTGAATTCGCGCCGGTGGACCAATTCGAGCAGCACGGCCACGCCGATTGCGCCTGCGATCATGAACCCGTGAACGTTGGTGTTGCACAGCAGGAACAGCAGCAGGCCCAGCAGCCACCATCGTTTGACTTTGGAGGTCCAGACGACAGCCACCAGCATCAGGAGTAATGCGGTGAGGGCGTAGCTTCGCGCGACAACTGCATATTCGCAGGAAAAATAATAGGAAAAGACCAGCAGCGCCCGAATGATCGGCGGAAAAGGAGCGCGGAAGGCGATGATGCCCGCGACCGCGATAGCGACTGCCGCGTGAAGCAGAATCATGGACATGACCGGCAGCCCGAGCTTGGCCAGCGGCATCACCAGGAAGTACCAGAGCCCCGGCGTGCCCGCGCCACCAAGCCAATGCAGCAGCTGCATCGGCCGCATGTCGCGCGCCGCCAGCCAGACATCGGCTTCATCACGCCAGACTTCATGGTGGAAGCAGACAAACAGAACCCAAGCAGCAAAGAGTGCCGTCAATGTAAGCGCAAACCAATCGAAGCGGCGCGACGTGGCGTTTTGCGTTGACATGCGTCCTAATGCTCCGTGGCAGCAGCGATTAAGGCAACCGCGCAGCGAGCCGGAGAAATAAGGTACGCGAAAACGGGGAGGAATGCAGGCGATCAAGCGACCTGGCACAGGACCGGATCGGTGGCGGTCACCACGCGATTGCGGCCGCCCTGCTTGGCGCGATAGAGGGCCTGGTCGGCCATTTCCACCACGCAAGGCGGAGGAGCGCCATGCAGATCGGAGACGCCGAAGCTGCAGGTCACCTGAACATTCAGTCCATTGCGCGTCCAGGTGTTCTGCTCGATCGCTTCGCGAAGCCGCTCGGCGAGGTTGGCCGCGGCGGCTGAAGCGGTGTTGGGGCAGAGGACGACGAATTCTTCGCCGCCGTATCGGCAGACGGTGTCTTCATTGCGGCAATGCTCGCCGAGCACTTGGCCGATGCCGCGGAGCACTTCGTCGCCGAAGGGATGGCCGTGCAGATCGTTGATCTGTTTGAAGCGATCGACGTCCACCATGATGCAGGCCAGGGGCGCCTGCGTGCGGCGGGACAGCGACATCTCGGCAATGAGCCGGGCGTCGAAGTAGGCGCGATTGAACAAGCCGGTGAGCCCGTCGATCATCGCCTTGCGCGACAGCAGGTCCATCAGATATTTGGTTCGAAGCGAAGCGCGGACGCGCGCCCTCAGTTCGGCTGGATCGAAAGGTTTGGTGACGTAGTCGGTGGCCCCCAGCTCGAGGCCGCGGATTTTTTCTTCGGTTGAGGCAGCGCCGGTCAGGAAAATGACCGGAACGTGCATCGTGCGCGGATCGTCCTTCAGACGCCGGCAGACTTCAAAGCCGTTGGTCGAAGGCATCTCGACGTCGAGCAACACCAGGTCGGGCGAGAGCGTTGCGGCTTGGGCTATTCCCGACTCACCGTCAAAGGCCGAGTGCAACTCGACCGCCTCCTCCCGCAGGCGAGCGCGAACCAGGCCATGGATCGAAGGACAATCGTCGATGAGCAGGACTTTTTGTGCCACAACAAGTCTCCCCAACAGTATCGTCGGAACGACAGCAGTAATTCAGTTCCAACGTTTAGGCAGGAATTAACGACAAAACGGTGCCGAAACAGACGCTTAAGCTGCAGGATTTACCGGACGCTCGCGAGCCGGATCGTAACCTTCGACCCGTCGGATCAGTGCTACGAGCTCGTTAATGCCGTGTGAAATCTGATCGAGCGATTCCTGGGCCTTGATGCGCTGTTCGGCAGCGGCTGCCTGCTGAGTGATGACGGCAAATCCGTATCCACCGCCGGCGCCTTTGATCTGATGAACGGAGCGGCGTAAATCTTCCAGGCTCTCCCCAGCCAGTTGTGATTCGATGCGCGCCACCTGAGCCGGAAGCTGCGAGACAAATTCCCCGAGCACTTCTTTCATATCCGGATCCTCGGCAAAGGTGCTCTTGAGGGGGCCAGTCGATTGAGCGACAGACGTCGCCGCGGCGGCTGCGGCTGATGATGCGCCCTGCTGCGCCTGCGACTTATAAACCTGCGCGAGGTAGCTGGCCACACGCTCCAGCAGCAGGCTCTTTTCGATCGGCTTGGTCAGGTAATCGGTACAGCCGGCTGCAAGGCACTTTTCGCGATCGTCGGCCATCGCATGGGCCGTGAGCGCGATGATCGGAGTCGTCAAGCCTTCGCCGCGCAGCTTGCTGGTTGCGCCGTAGCCATCCAGCTCCGGCATCTGCATGTCCATCAGCACCAGGTCGTACGGCTTTCCGACGCGCATCGCTTCGTGAATCTTGTCCACGCCGATGCGACCATTGTCGGCAATGTCCACCGTCGCACCGGCCTTGCGGAGGTGCAGAGAAATCAGCCGCTGGTTGTCGGGGCCATCTTCCACCAGCAGCAGCCGGCCGCGCAGCGCGATCGAAGTCGCGACTTGCTGCACCTGCGGCTTGGGAAGGATCGATTCGGTCAGCCCGGTGACCATCTCCGATCCCTCAATGGATCCCGGATCGATGCGAACGGTAAACGTGCTGCCCATGCCCGGCTTAGACACCGCGGTAATACTGCCGCCCAGCAACTGCGCGAGGCGCTGGCTGATCACCAGACCAAGTCCGGTGCCGCCAAACCGGCGGGTCATCGATTCATCGGCCTGCGTGAAGGCCTGGAAGAGTCGCGACATCTGCTCGTCGGTGATGCCGATGCCACTGTCGCGAATGTCGAATCGCATCATCGGCTTGGGGCCGTCGGTTTCGAAGCTGACCGTGAGCGAAATCTCGCCCTGCTGTGTAAATTTGATCGCATTCCCCAGCAGATTCATGAGGACCTGCCGAAGGCGAAGTGCATCGGTTTGCACGCGCACTGGGATTGCGCCACTGGCCTGAAGATTGAATGCCAGGCCCTTGGATGTCGCGCGCGGCCGAAGGAGCGAAATCAAGTCGGCCAGAAGCTCGGGGATATTAGTCATTACCGGCTCGACCGTCATCTTGCCGGCTTCGATCTTCGAGATGTCCAGGATGTCATTGATCAGATCCAGCAGGTGGCGGCCATTACGACGGATAACCTGCAGGCAATCCTGCCGATCGGAGAGCGTCTGATCCGGTTCGAGCATCAGATCGGCATAGCCGACGATCGCAGTCATCGGGGTGCGAATCTCGTGGCTCATGTTGGCCAGGAAGCTGCTCTTGGCCACGCTGGCCGCTTCAACGCGGTCCTTCTCAAGACTGAGCTGCCGATTGAGCTGCGTCAGTTGCAGCGTGCGGCGTTCGACCTCTTGCTCAAGATGATCGCGATGAGCCGCGAGCTCCGCATCGCGTGCCTGCATCTGCTCGAGCATCTCGTTGAAGGTATTGGTGAGCGTGCCGACTTCGTCATCGCTGACGTTCTTGGCGCGAAGCGAATAGTTGCGCGTGCTCGTGAAATCCCGCGCGGTCTGTGCGAGTGCGAGGATTGGATCGGTAATGAGTTTCTGTGTTCGGAACACCAGCAACAATGCCGTCGCGGTCGCGGCAGCCATGACCGCCAGCAGAATCAGCGTGTAATGCCGGACGCGCCCCCGAAGTGCGCTGAGATCGGCCCGGATGTACACCGATCCAATCCGCCGGCCATCGAGTGATATCGGACGCGAGACAACCAGGTAATTGTTTTCAAAGGCAATGCCCTGCGGGCGAGCACTGCTCGGAGGCTCGGAGACATCCTTTGAGCGCATGTAGTTGGCCAGCAGGTGATCGTCAGCGCCGTAAACGGCGGCCGCTTCGATCTGGCGCTCGGCATGGAGCGATTGCAAAATGCTTTGCGCATCGCTGGCGTTGCCGAAGCTGACGGCGGCGGTGCTGTTGTCGGCGATGATCGCGGCGTGCGTGTCCATCGACTCTTCCATCGCATGGCGCACCGCAAGCAGGTCGTAGGCGCCAAAGCCCGCGCAGGCGACGAGAATCGCGCCGCCACACGCGGTCATCGTGATGAGCGTCAGCTTGACGCGAATCGAAAGTTTTCCAAAAAAGCTGCTCACGCGCTGTTCCTCGCGGCCACTGTGGAGCCGCCGTCATGCAAGCCCTAGTTCAAGACTGCCCTGGCCAGCTTCAGCAGCTTGGCACTGATGCGCAGCCTTGCCCGCTCGGCTGCGCCACGGTTGATATCAAAACGAATATGGTTGCCGTCGGTGAACAGGCGGATTACGCCGCCCATGCTCGGGAAGGCTTCCCATTCGCCGATGGTCAGCACGCTGCGTTTGCCCATGCGCTGCTCGACTGTTGCAAAGTCATCCTGGCTGTCGTTCGCGACAAAAAGAATCTGGCATGGCTCCATGTCGTCCACGCACGAAAAATGGTGCACGACCAGCGGATGCCCGTTCACCGCTTTCCCCGCCACGGCTTTTTCCAACGCACCCTGAAACGGATCCTTCCCCAGGATTCCGATATCAAGCGGCGCCTTTGGATTTGAGAATGCATCGGAAGGCCATTCCACGAACTCTGCAAAGTGAGAAATGAACGCCGCCTTAACAGGATATTCGTCGGCGGCATGCGCAGTGGGTCGATCCTGGCAGAGTACGGCCGCCAGGACCAAGAGCAGAATCAATCTCCAACGCAGCCTTTTCATGCAGCCTTGCCCGCGATTTACAAACAACCCAAGCACAACGTCTCGCCCTCACAACGACAGTAAAGCTTTCCCGCTTGTGCGGGATATACGCTTGGTAAGAATCGGGCAGGCGATGCGGGAACTTGATTGGCCACGCGTGGTGGGCGGATGAAGTCCTTATGGGACCCCACGGTTTCGAAGGCGGATGGAACAGTCAAAACATCCGAAGCTGGTCGCGCTCGAAGCTGAATTTACTTTGTGGCTGATCGATGGGAATCTTGTACTCCCCACTCCAGCATGCGGTGCAATACTCGCTTCGCGCCTGATTCAGGCAGGAAAGCATGCGATCCAGCGAAAGATAGGTGAGTGAATCGACTTCCAGGAAATCGCGAATCTCATCCACCGTCCGGTTATGGGCGATCAGCTCCTGGCTGGTGGGAAAGTCGATCCCATAAAAACAGGGATGCCGGATTGGCGGGCAGGAAACACGAAGATGAATCTCCTTCGCGCCCGCGCTGCGCAAGGCGCGCATCTTCGAGCGCGTGGTCGTCCCGCGAACGACTGAATCTTCCACAATCACAATACGCCTGTCTTTGATCACGTCCGGTATGATGTTCAGTTTCAAGGCTACCGCCCGATCGCGCTGCGCCTGGCCCGGCAAAATAAAAGTCCGCCCCACAAATCGATTGGGAACGATGCCTTCTTCAAAAGGAATGGCCGATTCCTTGGCAAATCCCAATGCCGCGCTGCGCCCGGAGTCGGGCATGGGCATCACGAAATCGGCTTCCACCGGAGCTTGCCGGGCAAGCTCCCGCCCCATCGCTTCGCGGACCATGTGCACATTCTGGCCAAACACGCGGC
>JANWHF010000122.1 GCA_025450555.1 Tepidisphaeraceae bacterium
GGGCAATGAGGAGGGATGCGTAGCATAGGCTTCCTTTCACTCTGATCCACTGAACTGCAGTATTCTACAAGACCTTGCTGCTTGATCAGTCAGGGATCATTCGGTAGTTACCCCCACGCGGCGAATCGCGAATCATGGGATCCTGTTTCCGAACAGGGGAAAATATATAGGGAAGTTTCCGATACACCCTTAAGAGATCCTTTGGCGAGCCAATGCTGGTTCTTTCTGATTCACACAATTCAGCTTGCGTGAAATGCTATTGCGCATGCGATTAAGAACATTCAGCAACTGGAAGCTCTCTTGGAAGACCGCTTGATTCCATCATCAAGTGATTGAGTCGGTCTGCTTTGGAAGGAATAAAAATGACCACTTCCTTATCCATTTCCCAACGCGCACTGAGGTCGGAAAGTCAGGGATCAAAATGGCCCGGCACGTCCCGGATCTGGGAACATCGCCAGCCATTGATCGTGACGCTCGCCGTGATCGGGATCGCATGTCACCTCGTTCTTCGATTTGCGACCGATGCGTCACCCCGAACGCAGGTATGGCCCCTTTGGCTTGTGCTGGGGTTCGGAGGAATGCCGCTCGTTGGGGATCTAACTGCGAAGCTCGTGCGCGGACATTTCGGATCAGATCTGCTCGCCGGCATTTCGATCGTCACTTCGGTGATTCTGCATGAATACCTTGCCGGCGCGATTGTCGTGCTGATGCTTTCAGGGGGCGAGGCGATTGAATCATTCGCCATCGATCGGGCTTCCTTTGCACTTAAGGCGCTGGCGAACCGTCTGCCTGCGGTGGTGCATCGGAGAAATATTGAACGCCTCATCGATGTGGCGCTCAATCAGGTCGTGCCCGGAGACACGCTGGTCGTCTTCCCTCACGAGATCTGTCCCGCGGACGGTGTGGTGCTGGAAGGACACGGCGCCATGGACGAAGCATTTCTGACGGGAGAGCCATTTCGAATTTCCAAGGCGCCAGGGGCGAACGTGCTATGCGGCGCGATGAATGGAGACACCGCCCTTACCATCCGCGCAGAAAAGCCCGCATCCGACTCGCGATACGAGCGGATCATGGAAGTGATGCGGTCGTCTGAACAGAGCGCACCGCGGCTGCGCCGTTTGGGCGACACGCTCGGCGCAGCATATACACCCATCGCCGTTGCCATCGGCCTCGCGGCCTGGCTATTGAGCGGGAATGCGTCGCGGTTTCTGGCCGTAATGGTGGTGGCGACGCCGTGCCCTCTGCTGATCGCAATCCCCGTTGGAATCATCGGCGCCATCTCCCTCTCCGCTCGGCGAGGCATCATCGTGCGCAAGGCGGCGGTTCTGGAGCAAGCGGACACCTGCCGCACAATGATCTTCGATAAGACCGGCACGCTGACGTACGGCAAGCCAACACTTTCAGAGCTACTGACCGCTTCTGGTTTTAATGATGACGAAGTGCTGACTCTTGTCGCGAGCTTGGAACGTTATTCGAAGCATCCTCTCGCACGCGCGGTTGTCTCTGCGGCAGAGGAACATAAGCTTGCGATGCATGAGCCCGCGCGGGTGAGCGAACTTCCGGGCAAGGGCTTGAGCGGTAACGTCAATGGCCATGAGGTTCAAGTTACGGGCCGGGCGGCGCTTGACCCGGCCCTCGCTTCAGCCTTGCCGGATTTAAAGGCAGGATTGGAGTGTGTAGTATCGATCGACGGACGATATGCCGCCACATTTCGATTTGCCGATGAGGTCAAGCCGTCTAGCCGCTCGTTCGTACAGCATCTGCGACCGCGCCATCGTGTGCGCGAACTCGTGCTGCTCTCAGGGGACCGAAAAAGGGAAGTGCAAAGCCTGGGCAAACGCGTTGGCATCGAGCGAGCTTATTTTGAGCAAAGCCCGGAACAAAAGCTGCGGTTCGTTACTGAAGAAACCGAGCGATCGCGAACGCTCTACGTCGGCGACGGCATCAACGATGCCCCAGCCCTGGCCGCTGCCACAGTAGGTGTTGCGATGGGATCCGACGGTCAAATCGCCGGCGAAGCGGCCGGCGTTGTCATCCTCGATTCCTCCATGCAACGCGTTGATGAATTCCTGCACATCAGCCGGCGCATGCGGAAGATCATCCTCCAAAGCGCCATCGGCGGAATGGCCCTCAGCGTCGTCGGTATGGGGTTGGCCTCAACCGGCCACTTACCGCCCGTTGCCGGCGCATTGTGCCAGGAGGCGATCGACGTGCTGGCAGTCATCAATGCACTGCGCACTGCGCTTCCGCCTCGTGTGCTGACAGACTTCAATGTCTGACGTAGCAGCATCGAACATATGGGCGAATACGAAAGAGCGCGAGCGTCCCGCCAGAGAAGCTCTAAATCGGTCACAGTATGAAAATGAACGATTCAACGCGAATCAGGTGAATTCTGCACAGCAAAGCGCAGTAATTCGGCGCTGGTCTTGAGATTTAACTTTTCCTTGATGTGTTCGCGGTGAGCTTCGATCGTTTTCACGCTCAGGCAGAGTTTTTCGGCGATTTCTTTTGCGCTCTGGCCGGCGCCGATCATGCGAAAAACTTCCAGTTCCCGATCGGTGAGGCGATCCATCGGCATCTGCCCCATCGATTTTCTTCCCCCCACCATACGCTGAAGCAACGTAGCGCTCATCTTGTCGCTGACGTAGATTTGGCCCGACAGAACCTTACGGATCGCAGATAAGAGCGTCTGCGGCCCTTCCTGTTTCATGATGTAGCCGCTTGCCCCGGCGCGCAGGGCGCGCTCCGTATAGAGCGCTTCATCATGCATCGAGAGCATTAGCACCGGCAGATCAGGATTGAACGATTTGATTTCTTTTAGCAGCTCAAGACCGTCGCCATCTTTCAGCGAAACATCCAAAAGAACCAAATCGGGCTTCGCTGCACGAATGGCGGCAAGAGAGCCATAGGTGTCTTCGCCTTGCCCGCAGACAGCCAGGTCGGCTTCCGATTCCACCATCTGGGCCAGGCCCTGACGAACGATCGGATGATCGTCCACGATGAAGACTTTCCGTTTGCCGGCCGAATCATGTGGAGTCGACTGAGCGTGGACTAGACTCTTCGTTTTGCTCTTTACCATTCGAACCCTCTCGATCTTCTACGAACGTGCCCATTGGCAGATAACCTTCACGCCCCCGTCCGAACGCGCCGATTCTATCCGCAATTTTGCTCCAATCACCCTGGCGCGATGCTGCATCATGCGGGCCACCATTTCGATGCGATAACGTTCTTTGCTCGACAGAGGCAGACCATTATCGGAAACACTTAGCGTCAGCCCTTGCCCATTATGCTCGAGCTCGATTGTAATTTCATTCGCGCGTCCCTGCCGCAGCGCCTCGCGAACGGCCTCCTGGGCAATGCGGTACAGGTGAGTTGCGACCGAGACATCGCGCACCTCGACATCATTTGCAGCGCGGAACTTGCAGTCGATTTTATGCGCATCGGACGTGTCAAGCGCCAGCCGCGACAGGGCCACACTTAGTCCATTGGGCTGCGGATTGACCGGATAAAGCCCGTGAGATAGACCCCGACCATGCCGAATTGCGTCATTCAACAGAGCCGTGACCTTCCGAATCTCAGCGGCGTCGATGATCCCGCCGGCGGCGGCCTTCTGTTGTAGTGATTGCATCGCAAATGCGATGCCCGCCATCTCCTGGCACAGCCCATCGTGGAGCTCATGACCAATTCGCTGCTGCTCCCGCTCGCTGACCTGGAGGATTTCGTTTTCCAGTTGCCGGCGCTCGCTGATGTCGCGGACCACGCCGGTGAACGTGCGCGACTTTCCCACAATGACCTCGCTAACCGACAACTCGATGGGGAAGACGCTGCCGTCCTTCCGCTTTCCGACGGCTTCACGCCCGATCCCGATGATCTTCGCACGGCCGGTTTGAAGGTATTTTGAGATATAGCTGTCATGCTCTTGCCGAAAGGGCGCCGGCATCAGAATACTCACGTTCCGGCCTATTACTTGGGCGCGTTCATAGCCGAACATACTTTCGGCCGCCCGATTAAACGTTTGCACAATCCCACGCTCGTCGACGATGACAATCGCATCGACTGCTGTTTCGAGCACCGCTTCCAATTGGCGACTTGCCCGTCCGCTTTGGGTTGTCTGATCGTTTTCGGTCAGGTGCATTGTGGGTTTCTCGGCCGGCGGGCGTTTTGGCCCATGCCGGGTTCCGCCAGGAATAAGCGATGTCCCGGGCCGGGCGTTGAACGAAGAGGGTCGGATAACGTCTTTCACTGTCGCTATCATCGCGTGTTGCGCGGCATCCAAACATCGGGATATCGGTCCATTAATCTCTCAAGAAAGAACCGAGCCTCAATAGGGTTTTCACTTAGGAAACCATGGCGCATCGAGCGGCAATCGAAAATGTCAATGAAACAGTGGTGCCTTCGAATTGCCCGTTTTAGCAGGATGCACGTCGATCAAGTGCGCTGACACGGATTGGGTGAAATAGCCTTGAAGATTCTCAGCATTCACGAGAACGCGCAGTGCAACAACCAGAGGCGGAGTGGTGACCTTATACAGACCGGCAGCCAATAAAAGCAGGTCCCAATCAATCTCGGATAGTTCCGCGGAATCAACACGGTCCTTGAGGATCAGGTCGGCCAGGAGAACAGCACGTTGTTGATTGCTCGTCACGGCCTGCTCCACTCGGTCCCAAACGGGCGCCGATGAAACAGAGCTTATGAAGCGTTATTTGCATCAACCATTAGACAAATTGCGGCAAGTGCCATCGGGGAATTCCTTATCCAACCTTGGGACTGCGTTGCACACTCGATCAGTGCTTGCGCGGAGGCTGGTGGTTCCGCAAACCGTGCTTGGTGGCAGACGTGGTTTTAAGCCGGCCCATTTGATCCATCGCCTTTGAATTGTTGTTAATTGGAGCGATGCATCGAATAACAGTGCCACGGGGATGTCGACGGGTGACCTCCAGTATCGCGCCGATCAGGTTGGACCGATATTGCATGCCTTGAAGTCCAATTCCCCCTGATGGGCTGGCCCCCATGTAATCAGTGTGGGGCCTATTGAGAGTGTTCAAGAACTTCTCCGGCATCCCGATTCCATCATCCGAGACCGTCAAAGTCAGCCTCTTTTGCACTTGTTCAAAGCAGACTTGAACATGCGCGGCCCTTCCATGCTTGATGGCGTTGCCGATGGCCTCCTGGGCAATTCGGTAGAGATGAGTGGAGGTGGCATCGTCAAGTGGAGGAACATCGTCAGTCCCTTTGAATGTGCAGGTGATCCCAAATGAATCGGCTATTTTTTTCGCCATGGCCTCAAGCGCGACGGGCAGTCCGCCTGCTTTGAGATCGATTGGATTGAGGCCGTGCGACAGTCGCCGGGCTTCGCCGGCGGCCTCTCTGATCGAGGCGGCAATGCGGTGAAGCGGTTCTGCGTCAACTTTTCCGAGGCCCTGAAACTGACGAGCAGCGGTGTCCACGCCAAAGGCGATGCCGATCAAATCCTGACACAACCCGTCATGAAGATCCTGGCCGATGCGCCGCTGCTCGCTGGTGCTGGCTTCCAGCAACTGCCGTTCGAGTTGGCGGCGGTTGCTGAGGTCATGGACAATTCCAGTGAAGAGGCGCCGGCCTTCCAGGGCCACTTCGCTTACTGCCAGATTAATGGGAAATGTCGTGCCATCTTTTCGCATCGCCACGACATCGCGGCCAATTCCGATAATCCGAGCATGGCCTGTCCTCAAGTAGGAGTGCAGGTAGCCGTCGTGCTCGCTCTGATACGGCTCGGGCATGAGCATGCTCACATTGTTCCCCAGCATATCCGCCGCGGAATAGCCAAAAAGCCGAACGGTCGAGGGGTTGACTGACTCGATCGTTCCGCGCTCATCGATGGTGATGATCGCATCCACCGCCGTTTCCACGATCGCGCGCATCCGTTGCACAGATTCGCGCACGGCCACATCCGCCTGGCGCTGGTCAGTAATGTCTCGAATGATCTTGGCGGCGCCAATCACGCGATCATCGGCATCGCGTATGGGCGAGATCGAGATTGACACGTGGAGGAGCGTGCCATCCTTGCGTCGGCGAACTGTTTCATAGTGTTCGACGCGCTTCCCTTGCCGAAGGCGGCGAAGGATCGCTTCCTCCTCTTTCATCCGGTCTGGTGGAATCAATCGGCGAATTGATTGGCCGACCATTTCTTCGCGCTCATACCCGAAGAGTCGCGTGGCCCCCTCATTCCAGGTCTGGATAATCCCCTTGAGATTCTTGCTGAGGATCGCATCTTCGGAACAACTGACAATCGCGCCGAGGCGGAGCAATTCTTTATCCGCGCTGGCAAATGATTCGCAATGCCGTTTGACTGCGGTGATCAGCCTCCTGGCATCTTTGACTTTCTGATTGACCCTTGGATTAGCGCTGCGCGCGACGGCAGCGCGCGCCAAGCCTTCGATGGAAGCTTGCAAGTCGTCAATCGTCGCTTTAAATGTCTGCCCGTCCAAAACGCTACTTGTCCCAGTGAAATCAATCTGGCCGACCGAGCCCACGCTCGGATGAATTATTACGGGTCGGGACGGGACAGGCAATTGAACCTTGTTCGATCGGCAAAATCCTCATCTCGGGACGGGGCTTCTTACCAATATCCGCGGGGAATCGTTGGGGCGATAAGTCACATAGATTCTTAGTTGGGACGGTGTTCTCAGCTCCGCGGAGATCGATATGAAAAAACGAAATTCAAAACGCAAGCGATCGAAGCGACTCGGCGGTGGTGACCCGCAGCCGACGGATAAAGCAGTTTCTTCGGAAACAGAGTCTCGTGCCGCGGTCCCGAAGCCGGCCGCGCCCCCGGTTTCCACTGACGCGACCGCCGCCCAGCATAAATTTCACATTCAGGAGACGCTGGGCCGGTTTGCGAAGCTTCTCTGACCTGCTGCGCTTGCGGCATAGGAACCGCCCCTAAGGCGTGCCGGAGAGAAGCCCTGATGTTTGGCGTCCCCGCAAGAAGCAATACTGTTTGGGGTCTTGATGTGGACCGATAGACATGAAACGGCAACCAACATTATCTGATGTCCAACGACTAACCAGGTCGCGACTCTGTGCCAATTGTTCATCGCGGACGCCGGGAACGGATGGTCAGGGCTGTGAGATTACTCGACCGTGCGAAGCCAGATGCGATTTGTTCCGTCACTTGCCCGTGTTGTATGAAGCCGCGCGTCAGCTCGACCCTATGGTCGGACGCCGGCCGCAAGTACTGCGCCGCCTCGTTCATCGCGTGACGAGCAATCGTCACACACCTGAAAATATTCACGTTGCGGCGCGAGGATATCTCCATGGAGTAGTTGATCTCCTTGAGGAATTGCTCGGGTAAGAACTTGAAGATGAAAGTCAGGAGTTTCCCATGACAAACACAATGCGAGCCAATGTCTTTCACGGCGTCAACGACATTCGAGTAGAGCAAGTTGCTCGGCCTCGTCCCGGAGCCGGTGAAGCGGTGATTCGCGTCACGCTCACCACTATTTGTGGCACGGATTTGCACATCTTGCGCGGCGAATACCCGGTGCGGCCCGGCCTGGTGATCGGTCATGAGCCAGTCGGTGTCATAGAGGAACTCGGGCCCGGCGTGAGCGGCTATAAAACTGGCGACCGCGTGCTGGTGGGCGCGATTACGCCTTGCGGCCAATGTCTCGCATGCCTTTCGGGTCACTTATCTCAGTGCGGACATGGTGCGGGTTATGAAGCGATCGGTGGCTGGCGCTTCGGCAATACCATCCATGGAGCTCAAGCCGAATACCTTCTGGTACCGTACGCCCAGGCGAACCTTGCGAAAATCCCAGATGACCTTTCGGATGAGCAGGTCGTCCTGTTGGCGGACATTGCCTCAACCGGATTTTCCGGCGCCGAATCGGGTGGCGTGAAGATCGGCGATAGCGTGGTGGTCTTCGCGCAGGGCCCGATCGGGCTTTGTGCGACGGCCGGAGCGAAGCTGATGGGCGCGTCGCTGATCATCGCCGTTGACGCGGATGACCGGCGATTGCAAATGTCGCGAAGGATGGGTGCTGATGTCGTCATCGATTTCCGCACGTCTGACCCTGTCGCCGAAGTGATGAAACTAACCGGCGGGGTTGATGTCGCAATCGAGGCGCTGGGCACACAACAGACTTTTGAGAGCTGCCTGCGATGCTTGCGTCCGGGAGGAACGCTTTCCAGCCTGGGCGTTTACTCAGGAAAGCTTCAACTGCCATACAACACCATTGCCGCAGGACTGGGTGATCATCGGATCGTCACCACCCTTTGCCCCGGCGGCAAAGAGCGCATGCGCCGCCTGATGAACGTTGTGAGATCGGGGCGGTTTGATCCGACTCCGCTGATCACGCACACATTTCGTCTCGACCAGATCAAGGATGCTTATCGTCTGTTCGGCGAGCGCACCGACGGCGTTTTGAAAGTCGCAATTCGGCCGTGAACGAGAAGTATGTCCCGACGACGGAGCGCTCGATGCAAAATTGTTTTTCGTTAGAAAGGAGCTGGAACATGTTTGACCATCTTTTTACCGACAAAGAGGCTGAGCTAATCCTGGAATTGCTCCAAGCTGAAGCGCAGACGGTGACAACCGAAGCGCGACACACCGACACGCCGGCGCTTCGGAAGGAACTCCACGAAAGGCTGCGAACCGTCAAGCGACTCATTCAGCGCTTCGGAGACTTACGCGCAGGAGTTTACGGCGGCCAGGACGTGCATCCGGCGGTTCCCAAAACCACGGGAGGTTCACTATGAACCGGCTTAACCTTTATTACGCCGCGGCTGAGCGCCAATATCAGAGTGTTCTGGCTGCCCTGAAGGAGGCTGCGGCGGAGCGGGCATCAATGAAACAGGTGCGCTCGCTGCCCAGTTCGACTCCATTTATCACGATCAGCCGCCAGGCGGGCGCGGGCGGAAAACTGCTGGCTCAGCAGCTCGTGGAAACGCTCAATCGCCATGATCCTCAAGGCAAGCCCTGGTCTGCCTGGGATCAGGAACTGATTGAAAAAGTGGCGTTCGAGCACAACATTCCGCGCGAAGACATTGCTGCTTTGGAAGACGATCGCCGGCCATGGTTTCTTGATTTCGTTAATGGGCTGATTTCGCGGCATGCGAGTGCCGGCGACGAATCTACCGTCTATGCACGCGTCGCCGAGACAGTGCGCGCACTGGCGCTGGCGGGCCGTGCCGTGATTGTCGGCCGAGGCGGCGTTTATTTGACTGCCGGCATGGAGGGCGGAATCCATGTTCGCCTTGTTGCTCCGCTTGCCCATCGCGTCGAAAACATGGCAGCCCAGTTGAATCTGTCACTCGACCAGGCCGTCAAAGAGGTGGCACAGATCGATCATAATCGAGCGACCTTCTATAAGAAGTATTGGCCCAGGAAGCAGCTCGCACCTGACGTTTTTACCTTGACTTTGAATACCGCGGCGCTGACCGACGATCAGATGATCAAGTGTTTGCTGCCGTTGATCAATAGTGCGTCGAAGGCGTGCAAAGAGGGATGTCAATGTAAGAAAAAGGCATCGCAGCCCGCGGCAGTCGCCACATAGCTGCGTGGTATGGCCAGCGTGAACTTGGCTTCTCCACCTCTCCCACTTGTTGTCTTCGCATCCTCGCAGCAAGTGGGAGATTCTTATCGCCAACCGACCATGCACCAGCAAACTGAAATTATCGAGTCTGAACTTGCCGTTCAAAAACACATCCGTCGGCCGGAATGGGGGAAGGGAAAGCCGAATCCGGAGCAGGTCCAATTCCTTCAGGGGCCTCAGACACGTGGATTTGAACTCTTTGCGTCGTTGCGCATTTTTGCGGAACTGATCCGTGGCTTTCGCTCGCTTCACTTCATTGGCCCATGTGTGACCGTATTTGGGTCGGCTCGATTTACCGACGATCACCCTTACTACAAGTGGGCCTGCGAGGCGGGCGCGAAGCTTGCGCGAGCCGGGTTTACCGTGATGACCGGCGGCGGGCCCGGGATCATGGAAGCGGCCAATCGCGGCGCTAAGGAAGCCGCCGGGTACTCCGTTGGATGCAACATCAAACTTCTTCACGAGCAACAGCCAAACCCCTATCTCGATCGCTGGATCACGTTCAATCATTTCTATGTTCGAAAGCTGATGCTCGTGAAATACTCATATGGGTTTATCGCAATGCCCGGAGGATTTGGCACGCTCGACGAAATCTTCGAGACGCTCGTGCTGATTCAGACCCAGAAGATCGCGGATTTTCCGCTCGTGTTCATCGGCCGGGAATTCTGGCTGCCGCTGATCGAGTTTATGCGACGCCAGCTTTTAAACCAGCGCACAATTGACCCGTGCGATGTGGAGCGGATACTCATCACCGATTCGCCGCAAGAGGCTGTTGAATTCATCACAAAGACAGCAATGGCGCGGTTTGGTCTTAAATACGGACCACGCCCCAAGCGGCATTGGTTCCTCTGGGAATAGCCGGTATGTCAAACATCGAAGCAGGCGGGTCCAGCGTCGGCACAGTCACCGATTTGGCCCACGACGTTCTGCGACAGCGCCGCCAACCGCTCGATGCGATTTTCGCGCCGCGCAATGTTGCCGTCATCGGGGCCACCGAGCGGCCCGGGAGCGTGGGCCGCACAATTCTTTCCAACCTGCTGGCAAATCCGCAATTTGCCGGCCGAATCTTTCCCATTAATCCGAAGCGGCCAACGGTGCTCGAACATGCCGCATATCCCTCGATCGGCGCTATCCCGGGTCCGATCGATCTCGCGGTCATCGCAACCCCGGCCGAAACCATGCCCGATGTGATTGCGCAGTGTGTCGCGGCCCGAGTGAGCGGAGCGATCGTCGTCTCGGCCGGATTCCGGGAAGTGGGTCAAAAAGGGGTTGAACTCGAGCGAAGCGTGCTAGCTGAGGCGCGCCGCAGCGGCATGCGCATCATTGGCCCCAACTGCCTGGGTGTGATGAATCCCCTCATCGGGCTGAATGCCACCTTTGCCGCGGGCATCGCTCGGCCAGGCAATGTTGCCTTCCTCAGTCAAAGCGGCGCATTATGCACGGCAATTTTGGATTGGAGCCTGCGCGAATTAGTCGGTTTCAGCGCATTTGTATCGACCGGCACGATGCTCGACGTGGGGTGGGGCGACTTGATCGACTATTTTGGCAATGATCCGACAACAAAAAGCATCCTCATTTATATGGAATCGATTGGAGACGCCCGCTCATTTTTGTCGGCGGCACGGGAGGTTGCGCTCTCGAAGCCCATCATTGTCATTAAGGCCGGTCGAACCGAAGCGGCCGCCAAGGCGGCCGCTTCCCATACCGGCGCGCTCACCGGGGGTGATGATGTCATCGACGCGGCGTTTCGCCGCGCGGGCGTTCTCCGGGTGAATAACATCGCGGATCTTTTTTACATGGCCGAGGTGCTGGCTCGGCAGCCGCGCCCCAGTGGGCCAAGGCTGACCATCCTGACCAATGCCGGCGGGCCTGGGGTATTGGCTGCCGATGCATTGATTCTCGCCGGTGGCGAATTGGCCCAGGTCTCGCCTCAAACGGTTGAAGCGCTAAACACGGTCCTTCCGCCTCAGTGGAGCCACGGCAATCCGATCGATGTGCTTGGCGATGCCGGGCCCGAACGTTATGCCAAGGCGCTGGAAGTCGCTGCGCGCGACCCGGGAGGCGACGGCTTGCTGGTCATCCTCACGCCACAGGACATGACCGATCCCACTCGTACCGCCGAAGCACTTCAACCCTTCTCGAAGATCCGAGGCAAGCCTTTGCTGGCAAGCTGGATGGGTGGCCCCGGCGTTCAAGCGGGCATCGACGCATTGAATCAGGCGGCGATTCCCACTTTCTCTTACCCTGATACTGCCGCGCGGGCCTTTCATTACATGTGGCGCTATACCTATAACCTGCGCTCGCTCTACGAGACGCCAGCCCTCCCGAAAAACACAACTGATATCGATTCGGCCACAGCAGAATCAATCATCGCTACCGCGCTCGAGAATCGTCGAACGCTGATGAGCGAGGCGGAATCGAAGCAGATTCTCTTCGCCTATGGCATTCCCACCGTCACGACGACCATCGCCCCGGATGTTGATGCGGCACTACGCGCCGCACAGTCAACTGGATATCCCGTCGTGCTCAAGCTCTTCTCCAGCAAGATCACACATAAGAGCGATGTAGGTGGAGTGCGATTAAACCTCAGCAGCCCGGAGCAGGTGCGCCAGGCATTCCAGCAAATTCGCAACGCGCTTGCGGAGCGCGCCCCGGGAACTGCGTTTGAAGGAGTCACGGTCCAGCGGATGGTGCGCGATCCCGATGCATTCGAGATCATCATCGGCAGCAGCATCGATGCCCAATTTGGGCCAGTGCTGTTGTTTGGTGCGGGCGGCATTCTGGTTGAGCTCAATCGAGATCGCGCGCTGGGGCTTCCACCCCTGAACACCACGCTTGCCATGCGGATGATGGAACAGACCACCATTTTTCGCGCTTTCAAAGGTATTCGCGGGCGAAAGCCAGTCGATCTGGGAGCGCTGAGTGAGATTCTCGTTCGCTTCAGTCGATTGGTGACCGAACAGCCGCGGATCCAGGAGATTGATGTCAATCCACTTCTGGTGTCTGGATCGGAAATCGTGGCGCTCGACGCGCGCGTCCTGCTGTTTCCTCATGACATGCCTGAAGATCGCTTGCCTCGCCCGGCCATTCGTTCTTATCCGTCGCACTACCAATGGCGCGTAACGATGCGCAATGGGCAACATGTACTGATCCGGCCGATCCGTCCGGAGGATGAGAACCTGCTCGTGCAATTCCACGAGCGGCTCTCGGAGCGCAGCGTTCATGATCGATACTTCCATGCCGTTAAATTGAAGCAACGCATCGCTCACGATCGGCTGATCCGTATCTGCTTTGCCGATTACGATCGGGAGCTGGCGCTGGTGGCTGAGCATGCCGATGCCGCCACTGGAGAATGCCACATCCTCGGTGTGGCTCGATTGAGCCGACTACGCGATGGATCGAGTGGCGAATTTGCGCTCTTGATTGCCGACCAATGGCAGCACCAGGGATTGGGCACCCAAATGCTCGGTCGCCTGATCCAGGTGGCTCGAAACGAGCATTTCCAGCGTCTCACAGCACGCATCCTCGTCGAAAACTACGAAATGCGATGCCTTTGCCACAAGCTGGGCTTCCAATTCGCCTCGAATTTCGAAGACGGCCTTCTAAGAGCTGAGCTGAAATTGGCTTGACAGTCAATCATTGTGCATCCTCCCTCCAGCGTGGCTCCATCGCTCCATCTCCATCTTGAATTTGACGCTACGCGCCCCTTATGAAAATCATAATTCATAGGGGAAGCTCCTAGACTCCCTAAGAAACGGCCTTAACACCAGATGGTGCCATCTTCCAATACTGCTCGAACCCGAAATGCCAGATAATTCCAATGGAAATGGGCAATGGGCGCAATCCTCGGTCGCCCCTCCAGATCGGAATTCATTGGCGAACTCCGCTGGAAATGGGGTGCCCGAGGATTGCAGGAAAAAGCTGCGGCGGGTTACGGAAATCAGCTCTCGGAGCCGTGAAGCGTGTGGGCGTTGCAACGGACCAGGTGTTGAGCTGAATTCCGTGCCGGCAGACAAGAAAGGCACCATGAATCGCGCTACTCGTATCATCCGGTCTGCAGTTCTGGGTGTGACATTCGCGGCCGGCATTTTGGCCGCCACGGCATCAGCACAGGACATCGGTCAGGGCACTGCTGGCAGCCCCACAACCCAGCAGACGAGCCCCCCGGCCAATCCTGGCACATCAATAACACTGGGCGCTGGCATCGGCCCAAGGCTCGAAACGGTCTTCAAGCCTCGCACCGAGCAGATTTATTTCTCTCCGTTCGAGATCATGAACCCGTCTCACATTCGGCCCGACCTTCCCATGGAAATAGGGTCCTACAAAGACCTTCACCTGGACATGGGATTCCAATCGGTTGGACGGTTTCAGGCGCTTCAGCAGGAGAATGTGTTCATCAAAGGAGTCCATCAAAAGGGGCTGAATCCCGGTATTCAGGATCCGTTTGCAAATCTCGATTTTCTTGCGACCGTGCCGGACAAGCTTGACGTTTACTTCGATCTCTATGTCGCAAGCCGACCGCACCCGAACACGATGTATGCGCACGAAGGCTATATTCTGCTCAAGAGCCTTCCTGGACCGTTTGAGTCGGGCCCACTCGGCAAGGCGTTCGATTATATCAACGTGAAAGTCGGCGGATTCGACATCGACTTTGGCGACGGGAACTATCGCCGGTCTAACAATGCTTTCGTACAGCGCAACCCCCTGATTACAAACCCGCTGGTAGACCCGAACGTCGAGGAGCTCGGCGGCGAAGTCTATAGCGTCAAAGGGCCCATCTATTGGCTGGCCGGAGCCGGCAGCGGGACTACGACCGAGCACTTCGATTACGGCGCGGGCGCCAGCGGACATGCCAAAATCTGGGCAAATCCGCTTCCGGAACTGCGCACCTCCGCTTCAGTCTATTACGCCGATCTTTCCGGCAGCCCCAACGCCAATGCGAACGAGCATTCCGACCTCTACGCCGCCGAGCGCAGCGGCGGGGCACTCAGCTCCGTCTTTGGTGGCGGCGATTCCCCCGGCCAGATTTTGCCGATGAGCGGTGACCGGATCGTGGCGGTCCAGGGTGATGTAACCTGGAACCATTGGCCATTTGATGTCTATGCCAATGTGGGCTGGACGCAGGACACCAATGCGAACGGCCCATTGCCTGGCAATCCCGCCGAGCGATGGATCTACGGCACGATCGAGCCTTCTTATCACATCACGCCTGCCTGGTATGTCGCGGGCCGTTACGGAGTCGCCGCTGCACAAGCCGTGCATGGCGTGGACACGCACGGCTGGGTTGATCGGGCGGAGATTGGCACCGGTTACTGGATCACCGAGGGCATCCTGGCCAAGGCCGAGTACGTCTATGAGCAATACCACGACTTCCATGCCGGGACCGGTATGGTGAGCGGCGTTGACGCCGCCGGGCGCAGCCCGCGGTTCAACGGAATTCTCGTGGAAGTTTCCTTCTCCTTCTGATGGAGGTACAGAGTCATGAAACGGCAAATATCAAAACCTGGCATCCGACGGTTGTTGTTCACGCTGGTGTTCGTAGCGACCGCATCCGCGCTCTTGAGCGCGGCCTGCGGTCGTGCGGCGGCGGCTGAATCAGCATCCAAGGGTACGGATGGATCGCGCCATTTCGTGGGAACTTACAAAGAGACGCTCGTGACCATCAATGGGACGTCCAACCTTCACAACTGGACGGTCAAGGGAGGTGTCATTGATGGCGAGGTCAATATTGCCGTGGACCCGCAAGGGCAAATCAAGCTTGGCACCATCCAGGTCAGCATTCCCGTCGTCTCTCTCAAAAGCTCCGAGGGAAGCGGCATGGATAAGACGATGTACGACGCGATGGATAAAACGCATCATCCAACCGTCACCTATTCGCTGACCAAGGCGACCCCGAAGGGGCCAACTGCCCCAGCGGCCGGACCACTGCATTTTGAGACGGTCGGGCAGCTTTCAATTTCCGGTCAGAAGCACGAAGTAAAGCTGGATGCTGTTGTAGTGCTCACTGGCAATCATCTGACCATCACGACTGAGACGGCGCTGAAGATGACCGATTATGGGATCAAGCCGCCAGTGGCCATGTTCGGAATGGTCAAGTCGGGCGACGCCGTGACTGTTAAAGCCAAGTGGCAGTTGGATGAACGAAAATGACTGCGCGATTTACAAAAAATCTGGCTGCATCGATTGTCATATCCCTCGTGATGGTTGGATGCATGGTGCAGTCGGCTGGACCCAGGCCCTTTGCCGTGTCAGGTCATGAGGCGGCCGACGGAAATTGCGCTATCGGCACCTCCGCCGGCCACACCGCCTTCACTCCGGGCGCTGGCAGTGAGGTAACGCTTCGAGGGACGGCCACGATCGGGGCCTGGTCGGCAAAAAGTTCTGATCCAGACGCCCAGGTGGATCTTCCCGCGCAGCTCGACAGCATCGATGCCGTTTTTGATCGGGTCGCGCGGGAGCCACGGGTGGGACTGCCCTTGTTTGAGGCGCGGCTCGCGAACGTCAATGCAATCGCTCGGGTGACGGTGCCGGTCAAGTCGCTTAAAGGCGACAGCCCGGGCATGGAACGAGACATGCGCGCCAGCCTCAAGGCCAATCAGTTTCCCACGATCAGCTTCGTTCTGGATCAAGTGTCCTCCATTGAGACGGCTGGCGGTGCCGATGCGCACGGCCAGTCCGGCTTGAGGATTCGCGGCGTCGGCGACCTGACTGTTGCCGGCGCCACGCGCCGGACATCGATCGAGGCCACGGTGATTCGTGATGCCGCTGGCATTTTTGCCGCACATGCCCAGGTGACTCTTTTAATGAGCGACTTCGGCATCACTCCGCCTACTGCACTCTTTGGCCTGATCAAAGCAGGAAACACGATCACTGTTGCCTTCGATTTGAACTTTGAACCGACCGGCGCGGCCGAGAATGCCTCAACGGACCGCAATGCAAGGACTTCGCAACGCGGTTGAATCGTTCAACCCTGCACATCAAAGAGCGGTTCAGGTCCGCCATCGGGATTTTCCCGATGGCGGACACCGTTTTTTCACGACTCCAACTGCCGTTCTCACCCCGATACCGACGGACATCAGCAAATTCGATAATTTATGTGAGATCGTGAAGTTCGACCAGCGGTTGTGAACCCCACGATTTCGCGATGCACGATGTGTGTTCTTTGAATGGAGGATACGATGAGCGTTTTCATTTCAGCGGAAAAATGCATTGCCCCAACCTCAAGAGCTTCAGAACTTGAGCTGCATGGCGAATTCATTGAGCCAGCCGACGCCCGAGCGAGTGTCGTCTTCGTTCACGGCTGCGGCAGCGCCAGGTACAGCGCTCATGATCGGGCCCTGGCCGAATATCTGACCCATCATGGCTACGGCGCTCTTCTTCTGGATATTCTGACGCCCGGCGAAGAAGTCGTCGATCTCGGCGCAGGCAGCTATCGCTTCAACCCAGAGTTTCTGGCCCATCGCCTGACTGTGGCGACCGACAAACTCGTCCATGTCTATGAGCCGGAGCTGCCCGTGGCGTATGTTGGAGTTGGAAGCGGAGCCGCCGCTGCGATCATCGCCGCCTCGCGCCGGCCAATGTATGTGAAGGCAGTCATCTGCCGGAGTGGTACCCCCGATCTTGCGGGCAAGGAGCTCGCGCTTGTGCGCGCTCCCACGCTCTTTGTGGTTGGCAGCGGCGATCGCGCCGGCGTCGAATCCAATCAGCGCGCCTACAACCAGATGCCTCAATGCGAACGAGATCTGGTCGTCATTCCCGGCGGCAGCCATCTGCTCGACGAGCCGACCAGCATCGAACAGCTTCAGCGTTCGATACTTCGATGGCTCAACATGCATGTTGCAACACCGAAATTGAACTACGGGTCTTATCGCCATGCGCTCTGAATTGTGCCCAAGCATTCCCATGCACCGTTCGCAGGAGCAAAAGCGGCCGCAGGCAAGCGCATCGAGGGTAGAGTGGACCGCAGTTTTGGAACATTCTCATTAATCGCCGGTTTCGCATCGGATTAATCACTACAGCCTTTCGAGTGGTGGTTCCGATGGTTGCTCGCCTTGCCAAGAGCGATAGTCCTCTTGAGGAGGGGGATCATTGAAAACCAACAGGAGATTTATGAAAACCTGGATTGTCGTCGCGGATGCAAGTCGGGCGCGAATCTTTGAGATTGGTGTTGTCAAAGATGAACTCAGGGAAGTGCGCGGCTTTATTCATCCCGCTTCGCGGATGAAGACATCCAAGCTGGTCAGTGACCGTGCGGGCCGAGTCAATCGCGGGGCCGGACGTTCCGCGATGGAAGCCCGCACCTGCGCGCATGAAGTGGAGGCCGAGCATTTTGCCGCTCTATTGGCCAGCGAGCTTGATAAGGGAATCGAAAGTCGGCAATGCGGTGCTATCGTCTTGGTTGTTCCACCGCGGTTTTTAGGCCGGCTTCGCTCGGCCATTTCTCACCGGGCTTTTAACGCCGTCAGCAGGACGATTCTGAAGGACTTGACCCAGTGTCCGGTAAATGAACTGCGGGCGGCTCTGGTGGAGCATATGAGCGCTTCAGCGCCCTCCCAAAGGCAGTGAGAGTTCTGAAGCAACATCTAATCCAACACAAGCGAGGCGCGAAGGATTTCCTAGCCTCTCTTCGCGTCTTTGTTTCGTTGCGCCCGTTAGTAGTTTCTCATTGGGAAAATTCCGAGGGATCAATAGGCGACTATTTGGTCGCGAATGGGCCGGCCTTCCACAACTCGATTCGCGCGTGCGCTGGCCAGTGCGAATTCTGAAGCTCCAAGCGACAGGGCGCCGGTGAGCGACCAATCCATCACCGGAATCAACTCCGGGGAAAGACGAATTGGATAACTCGAACGCCGCTTGCGAAGTGGAGTTCAAAACGGCAGGCACCACACTTCGGCTTTTATTGCTCCCAGGGAAGGTGATCTCATGCGAGGAGTCGTTGCAGACATCGCTGTGAGCCCAGGAGGGGAAATTTCACATGAACACAACTTCACTATGTGTTTCGACGAGTCACTTTTAGCACGATGAGGCGACGGTGGAACTTGGTGACCGGGTGTCGATTTGGAATTCTTGACCTCGGTTGATTTCTCCATGTGCCTTGGATTCGACAGGGGGTAATCGCGTGTGCTGAACACACCGTTTTCCCTTGTGCAAGTTGTTAGTGTGCGCCCGAAGCTGCCTGCGGAATGTAGGCACAGTCAGGGTCCGAGGCCAAGGGATCGCGATCGCTGAGGGCAAAGGAGCGTGCGCGGCTTCCGCCGCAGATATGACGATATTCGCAGATACCGCATTTGCCTTTTAGGGCGTCGGCGTCGCGAAGAAAGCGGAAGAGCGGCGAATGCTGATAGACATTGATCAGCGAATCGCGCGGGGAAACGCCACAACGGATGGGCAGGAAGCCACTCGGATAAATCTCGCCGATGTGGCTGACGAACATGATCCCGCGGCCATCGTTGGTGCCGATGTGGGGACCATCCAAGCGCGCCGGTGCGCCAGCTTCGCGCGCCTTTTGAAGCAGAAATCGGCGGTAGTGCGGCGCTTCGGTGGTTTTGATCGCGTAAGGCTGAATGCGGCTGTGGCGATAGAGTTGATCGAAGGCGATTTCATATTGCTCAGGGGCGATTCGCTGATCGGCTTGGCCCCGGCCGGTGGGAACCAAAAAGAACACTGACCATAACACGATATTCATGCATGCGAGAAGCTCGGCCATCGCATCGATCTGGTGGAAATTGGCGCGCGTAATCGTGGTGTTCACCTGAACGGGCAGGTCTACCTCGCGGGTATCGGCGATGATTTGCAGCGTGCGCTCAAAACTACCGGCAACGCGCCGAAAGCCATCGTGCGTGACAGCATCCCCACCATCGAGGCTCACCGCCAGCCGATGCAGACCAGCTTGCTTCAATCGAACAACGGCCTCCTTCGTCACCAGTGGCGTGGCGGAGGGTGTCATCGCTACGTCCAGGCCAATCGTTCGCGCATAGTTGATCAGTTCAAAAACATCCGGGCGCTTGATCGGATCGCCTCCGGTCAAAACCAGAAGAGGCGCCTTTGGAAAGTCGAGCAGTTGATGGATCAACTGTCGGGCCGCAGTTGTGTCCAGCTCAAACGGGTGGCGCGATTTTTGTGCATCCGCCCGGCAGTGGGCGCACATCAGATCGCAGGCGCGCGTCATCTCATAAAACACGAGCAGCGGGCTGTGACCAAAGTCTTCGCGGCTGTAATGGGGGCTTTTCATGTTGTTGACCTCATCGATCCGGTTCAGGCCCAACCCAGGCGAGCCACTGCCTCGATGGCGCGCGGGAAGAGGATGTTGTTCTCCTTATGAACGTGCTGATGGAGGTCGGATTCGAGACGGCTCAAGGCCTCATAGAGCCTGCGGAAACTGTTGCAGGCATCGGGCGGTGGAGTGTAGTTGTGGCTGAGCCGCCGAAGCTGCGCGAGCGCCTCGCCGGCATCTTCATGCTCCTTGACCATGACCGAAATCGGCTGTTCGAGCGCGCCATGAAACCGGTCCGGATGCTGTCGATCGAGCCGGCGACAAAGCGGGAATAAGACCCGCTCCTCCCGCAAAATGTGGGATTCCAATTCCTCTTTGAGCGCCGTGAATTGTTTGTGGATTTCCAGAAGCTCGGGATGACCATTCCCATGGACCGAAACGACTTTTCGCGAGAGGACCTCAATCCGTGGCAGCTCCTCCTTGAGATATTGATGATGCACCTGCTCGATATGGTCGGCTAATTCCGTGAGCGACGCCTGCGTCCAGTCGCGCTCGTCCGCTGACGGCTGCGGGTCCCGCTGATCCAGCTCGAAAAGAATGTGGTGCGCGTCCAGCCCCAGCTCGCGGCAGACTTGCGAAAGCGTCTTCCCTCCGCCGCAGCAGTAATCGATTCCGTGCTTTTCGAAAATGCGGGCGCGGCCAGGCCTCTGCGCGACCAGTTGTCCAATCGTGGGTTCATTATTGAGGATATCGAGCGTCATTTTGTGGAAACCTTTCTCCCCCTTGAACTCAAAGAATAACGAGTGTATTGTGGATATCAAGGTCCACATAGTTTTTTTTGGAGTCCGACGATGATCGATATGACGCCAAGTGAAATAGAAGAGATGCTCAATGAAGCCCGGATTGGCCGGCTCTGCATGGCCGCGCCCGATGGCCGCCCGTATGTGCTGCCGCTGCCCTTCTGCTGGTATGACGGCACGCTTTATCTCCGCCTGCCACTCAGCGGCCGCAAAGGCATGATCCTCGTCCAAAACGACCGCGTCTGCTTCGAGGTGGACAGCTTCAGTGAAATGATGGACCAGTATGCGTCGGTGCTGATCGAAGGAAGGCTCGCTGAAGTGACGGACCTGCGCGAAAGACGGCAGGTTAAAGCGCTCAACGAGGAAAAATATTTGCGATTGCGCAACGGATATCGCCCGGGGCACGGACGGATCACGCCAATCGAGGCATTGCCGATGCGAAAGATCATCGTGGAGCAGGTGAGCGGGCGGATGAAACAGCGTGAGCAGGCGGCGGTGTTGGATTACCACATTTAAGCGACCGCGCATCGAAAAAGAAACATTCAGGTATACAATTGCGGACCAAGAACTCCTGAATCGGAGATACATGTTTTCACAGACTGCGGAATATGCACTGCGTGTTGTCGCTTATCTGGCAAGCCTCGATGACCCCGCCACGACACGGGAGTTAGCCGTCTCAACGCGCATCCCCGAAGGATACCTGGCCAAGGTGATCCGCAGCCTCAATCGCGCGGGCCTGGTGCTCTCCCATCGCGGGCTACATGGCGGCTCGATCCTCGCGCGCCCGCCGCAGGACATCAGCGTTTATGATGTGGTCAATGCGATCGCGCCGATTCAGCGGATTCGTACATGCCCGCTGGGCATTCGGTCGCATGGAACGACGTTATGTCCGCTGCACCGCAAGCTGGATGACGCGATCGCGCTGGTGGAGCGGACCTTCCGGGCCTCCACGATCGCGGACTTGCTCAGCGAGCCGTCGCGCAGCAAGCCGCTTTGTGACGTCAGCGATCTGGTTGGGACGGCGCGAAGCCGGGGGAAGTCGCGCCCGGTCAGCTTGACCGTCTCGAAGCGCAACTCATAGGAACCGCGCTACCGCGCATCGGCGGTTTCCCTCGCTCGCTCCTGAAGTGTGCGAATAAAGGCCACGACATCCCGGATCGCTGCCTCATCGAGCGCGAGGTTCCCACCCTTGGGTGGCATCGTAAGCCCCAGCACGCTGCCATTTTCCCCCGGCAGGCGTCCCTTGCTGATAAAAGCAATCAGTTGATCGTCGGTGCTGCGCTCAATGAAGCCGCTGCTGCGGAGACTGGCGCCGAGATTGGGTACTCCGCCGCCCGTCGGACCGTGGCAAACGATGCAGGTCTGTTTGAAGAACTGTTCCCCCCGGCGTGGATTGCCGTGGCCGGATGCCGCCACGAACTCCGGCGCAGGGCGGGCTTTGTCATCGTGCGATGGGATGGGCGCTATTGACGGCCGAGCCAATACGATTCGCCTTCCCCCATATTCCACGATGTACAAGTTTCCGTTCAGCGGGTCTTCGGCCAGGGCCAGCGGATTGGCCAATTTGCTAAGGCCGCCGATCCCGCTATGCACCGAGCTGATATTGCCGTGTTGATCCAACCCGAGGCAGATAATGTCCGATCCGACATCGAAGCGGCAGACCAGCAACTTCCCTTTTAGCCGGCCATCGAATTGATACTGAATGATCCCGTTAGCGGATACATGGGGGCCAAAATTAAAAATGGCCGGCTGCCACAGCGGATCGGGCTTTGTCCCAACCGGATATTCGCTCACCTCGTCATAAGCGCCGCGGCCGTCAGGATTGCCACGATTCAGGACATAATGGCCCAGGGTTGGGTTAGGGTGCCCGTAATACTTCCCAGGCTCGACGCGAAAGAGCCAGTCATCTTCGCATTCCAGAACGTTGTGCAGCGCCGGCACGCCTGGCCCGGCAGGCGTATTGCCGCCGCAACTGGCGCCGTTCACCGGCGCGTACATCCGCCCATCATCCGCCCACACCAGCGCAAAAGCATTTCTAATCCCGCTTGCGTAAATGGTCAGCGGCGCGCGGCGGGCGAAAGGATCATAATATCCGTCGGCATCGGTTGTCCTGACATCCAGCGGCTTGCGCGATGGGAGGCGCGAAACATCGAGGCGCAGGATAGATCCGCTCAGCAAGTGTTCGTGACGGCCGCCCCAGTACTCATCGGGCGCGCCGGATGCAGTGTTACTCCCCTGTGGAAAATAGAGCGCGCCATCAGGACCAAACGACGGCTGGTTATTCAGGTGATCGCGGTAGGAGCGCGGCAAGCCGACGATCACGTCTTGCACTACTTCCAGATCACTGCCGCTTATCCGAGTGATGCGGCCGGAGAAGTCCGGCGCTTTTTCGAAGCCTCGGTATCCGTGCGAAACCCAGAGAACCGGGTCTGCAGCAGTTGAGTGGGGATCGAAGCAGAAGCCCGTAATCAGCCTCGGCCCGCCCTCGGCCTTTTGAAGTGTGGTGAAGA
Source organism: Tepidisphaeraceae bacterium (assembly GCA_025450555.1). Taxonomy (GTDB): domain Bacteria; phylum Planctomycetota; class Phycisphaerae; order Tepidisphaerales; family Tepidisphaeraceae; genus JANWHF01. The sequence goes on from JANWHF010000122.1 coordinate 23,099, forward strand.
CTCGCGCCGGCCCGACCGATCCGTCGGCATTGATGTCATAGCGGAAAAGCCGCCCGTCATCGCTGGCGGCATAGAGCCGTCGGTCCATCCCCACTTGCACAGCGGTGAAGCCCACATCATGGGCCGTCGGCAGCGCGACCTTTTCGAAGTAGATAGCCGAATCAGGCGTGCCATCCGCAACAGGGTGCAGCGGCGGTAGCGCTACCACGACGCGCGGATGCGTCAGATGGAGACGGCACAGAAGCCATTTCTTATACCCGTGACCTCGCGCGGAGAGCGCTGCCGCGCCCAAGATCACCACGGCCACGAACATGAGCCACGCCACCGACCGCGCGCGACGCGCGGGCCTGTGAGGCGACGCGGTAACAGCGTCTTTTACGATACGCATGTGATCTCCTGATCGGTGAGATAGCAGGCCGGATCCGGTGCCCAAGGATCGCCAGTGTGGAACTCGGCTCGTGCGCGCAGGCTTCCGCCGCATGTATCTTTGAACCGGCAGGTGGCGCAGCGTCCTTTCAAGAGCGGAAGCCGATCCTTCAGGCCGGCCATCATCGGATCGCTCCCGTCCTGCCAGATTTCGGAGAACCGGCGCTCTTTGACATTTCCAAAGCCGCGATGCATCGAGAACTGGTCGGCATGGACGTTGCCGTTGAAATCGATGTTCGCCACGCCGACGCCGCTGGAATAGCGCCCGCCACCATTCCATCGCAGCATCTCCAGGACCTGCTGCGCCCGCGGGCTTTGCTCGCGGAGCATGCGGAGATAGAGGTATGGACCATCGCAATGGTTATCGACGGTGAGGATTTCAACTCGTTTGCCCCGCTCGATCAGATCGCGCGTGCGCGTGAGGATGGTGTCGATGGCCACGCGGGATTGGCTGGGCGTCAGCGTGGAAAGGTTCTTCCCGCGACCCGCCGGGCAAAGATGATAGAAACAGGCGCGGTTGATTCCGTTTTCTTCAATCAGATCGAAGACACGATCAAAATTGGGCGCGGTGTGCGGCGTGATGGTCAGCCGGAGGCCCACCTTTTGACCCGCGTCAGCACAGAGCTTGAACCCTCGCATCGTTCGCGCGAAAGCGCCCTGGACGCCGCGGAATTCATCATGAATGGAGGCCGTCGCGCTATCGAGGCTGATGCCGATGTAGGCAAACTTCAGCTCGACAAATTTCCTTGCGATCTGTTCATCGATCAGTGTTCCGTTAGTGGAAAGCACCACATGCAGGCCACGGCTGCGGGCATGTTCGGCCAGCTCAAACAGGTCCCTCCGCACCAGCGGCTCGCCACCCGAGAAGAGAACAGCCGGCACTCGGAAATCGGCCAGGTCATCCAGGACCGCCTTGCACTGTTGCGTGCTCAATTCGCCTGGATACCACCGAGCTTCGGAGTCGCTATAGCAGTGAAGACATCGCAGGTTGCAAGTGCGCGTGAGGTTCCAAACGACAATTGGCCGGCGCGAAGCCGCTGTAGGAGCGACCTCCATCCGCTGATGCGAAGGCGGCTGTAGATGTGTCAGCCGACGGCCGTAGCGGTGGGGTGTACTGGGGGTTTCCAGTCCAGCATATAAGGCAGAAACGTCAATCATGCTTCTCTCCGATTCTTCTGGCTCGTCGCGCAAGTTTGAAGGCCCATATGAAGTCCGATTCGAGGCCGGTGATATATGGATATGTTACTCCTTATATCGTGTAATGTGAGCCCTGACGAGGGGCAGTTTGTCGCATGGGTAGTTTTCTGCAAATTCCCCGCTGCATAATCGTCCGATAATTCGTGACGCACACGGGCCCACAATGGTCCGCACGACGTGGGGAATCAACAATCCAATATATTATGGATATAAGGAGTATTATATCTTTAAATGGAGACGGATATGGTTGGCTATCCCTTGCGTGAAGATCCTGCATCCATCAACTATGACGTGGTGATCATCGGAGGCGGTCCCGCTGGAGCGGCGGTATCCATGCTTCTGGCGCGGCGCGGCCACCGCTGCGCCATCTTTGAGAAAGCAAAATTCCCGCGATATCACATCGGAGAATCATTGATCCCCGGCACCTATAGCGCCCTCGATCGCCTCGGGTTGCTCTCCAAATTGAAGAATTCGAATTATCCGGTGAAACACAGCGTGCGCTTTGTTTCCGAAGCAGGTGACCATTCGACCCCATTTTACTTCTCCGAAACGATCGAAGGAGAGGCGGCTTGCACCTGGCAGGTCGAGCGATCCAGCTTCGACCAGATGATGCTCGAGCACGCGTCGTCTAATGGAGTCAGAGTTTGTCAGTCCGCTGCTGTGAATAGCGTGGTTTTCGAAGGCAACCGCGCGGCCGGCGTGAGACTGGCTGGTTCAAACGGAGAAGCCGAGCAGACCCTACGCGCCCGTGTCGTTGTTGACGCTTCAGGACATGCGACCCTCCTTGGGCGACAACTGGGGCTGCGGCGCGACGTGCCGGAATTGAACAAAGCCTCGATCTGGGGTTACTGGCGCGGCGGCAAGCGTGCGCCCGGCATCGATGCGGGAGAAACTACGATCTTCGCGATTCGCGGAGGCGGATGGTTCTGGTATATTCCGCTGCCCGACCAGATTGTCAGCGTCGGCGTCGTGGCCGATCCGACATTCCTGCTCAATCCAACTATTTCACCTGAGGAAGTCTACAATCGCGAAACCCGACGATGTGCGCCGATGTGGGAGAGGTTGAGCGGCGCCGATCGCGTCGGCCCGGTACGCTGGGCCCCGCGTCTGGCTTACATGAATTCCCGCACATGCGGCGATGGATGGGTCATGGTCGGCGACGCCCGCGCATTTCTGGACCCGATTTATTCCTCGGGACTGTTTCTGGCCATCGCCTCAGCAGAATTGGCCGCCGGCTGCATTGATGATGCATTGAGAACCAATGATCTCTCAGCAGCGCGTCTCGGTGCATTCGAGCCAAAACTCATAGCCGGCGTCGAAGTGATTCGGCGATTGATCCATGCCTTTTATGATCCGCAATTCTCCTTCGGGCAGTTTGCCCGGCGCTTTCCTGAGCATCGCAAGGCGCTGGTTGATTGCCTTGTCGGCGATGTGTTGAAGGATATGTCCACATTCGCCAAAGCACTGGGGCAAATGACGCCGGCACCGCCACCACTGGCCTGAGCAAACGCTCTTACGACAATCGCGCGGCTGCGGCATTTTGCCGCAAGTAATCTGCCTTTTGACCCCAATAAAGGCACTTTTCCCAGCGCCTGGCCGGATTCCCCGCGAATTCTTCTGGGAATCGCGAGAAACAGACTGAGAAAAATGTATAATTCAAAAAGTGGATATCATTATCCACATATCGATAAATGTCCGAATAGATAGTGGGGGGCTTTAAGGAAAGGGATGAGCCATGAAACGCACAAGCTATCTTGGAATGGGTGTGGTGCTGGCAGCCATCACCGGAGCTGCACTTTCATCGGTGTCGCACAGCCGGGGTGACATTGGCAGCCCGCGAACGTCCGGCGTTGCGACTCCCGGGGCAGCAATCTTGAGTATGCCGTCGATGGATCGCCCCCTGTCGCACCTGGTTCCCAAATCCAGCCTGGAGGTCGTCAAGGGAATCAAGACCATCGCGCCGGAAGTGCCGCCTCCGGTCACGCGCGAGCAGAATAAGATTGTCGAATACGAACTGACGGTGCGCGAGACGGCTGGGAAGATCGCTCCCAATCTCAACTACCTCTCGCTTTGGACATTCGACGGCGTCGCGCCAGGCCCGGTGATGCGGGTGAAGGTGGGGGACGTCATTCGCTTCACGCTCCGCAGCGACACCAAGAACGTCACCTCTCACAACATTGACTTCCATTTCATTGCCGGCGCCTGCGGCGGCTGCGCTGATACAGGCATCAAGCCGGGCCAGAGCAAAACGATCGAGGTTCGCGCTCTTTACCCTGGCCTGTTCATGTATCACTGCGCCTACAACCAGGAAGGAAACATGGCGGCGGTGCACATCGCCAACGGAATGTATGGGTTCCTGATCGTGGACCCCAAAGAGCCGCTGCCGGCGGTGGAGCACGAGTTCCTCCTGGTCGAGAGCGAGTTCTATGTCGATAACGCCGGCCCGGGCCGAGGCATCTGCTCGCTTGACGGCCTGATGAACGAGAACCCGACCTACATCTTCTTCAACGGGAAATCGGCCGAACTCAATCCGCCGCTGACGATTCACGTGAACGACCGCGTGCGGCTGTACATGGGCCGTGGCGGCGTGAATGGATTTGCCGCGTTCCACGTCATCGGCGCCATCTTCGACAACGTCTATCCCGACGGCGGCACGTCCGATGCGCCGCGGGAGCATGGCATCCAGACGGTGACGGTGCCCGCGGGCGGCGCGACCATCGTCGAGTTCGTCGCCCCTATTCCCGGCAAGCTGACCGCCGTCGATCACAACCTCTCGCGCGTCTTCTTCAAAGGGCTCGGGCAGGTGATCAATGTGGTGGGAACTCCGAACCATGAGATTTACGAATCGCTCACGCCGGCGGGCGGCATGCCGCTGAACGAGGAAATACGCATGCCCGGAATTGCTTCTTCAGCAACGCCAGCCAAGTCATGAGTACCGAGCGGAGGTGATCGATATCGA
>JANWHF010000123.1 GCA_025450555.1 Tepidisphaeraceae bacterium
CCGTTTGGGGAGACCCGTTTGGGGAGAGCTGCTTCACTAATGGATTGATCGCCGCGCCCCTTCGACGGAGCTCAGGGGAGCCGCTCCGGATTTTCGAGCGCGCCCTGGGAAGCGCTCCCGACAACCGATTTAAGAGGGATGGGGCTCCATCGCGAGAGTCTGTACGCGCGCTCGGCAACTGCTCGTGGCCGCCGAAGCCATGGGTATCGCTCGCCGTATTCCTGCTCGATATGCCGGAGGGCGAGAACACCGTCAGCATCTGACCGCTCCAAAAGCCATCTCATCAGCCCATTGCGAAGTTCGCGTGCCGAGTCCTCGGGGTTCACTTGATACATTTCCATCGTTTCATGCTTCGCATCCGACTCGTAAGGGAAAATTTCAATGAGTAACTCAAGGAGTTGCGCAACATGGTGCACCGAAAGAATTGCAAGCCACGAGTGAACGCCTTCCCCTCGATATGTGCGGCGCTCATTTTGAGCGAAGAGCCCCAGGACTCATGCGGCTAAGTCGGGCCGACTTTGCAAAAAGGCAATGAGGACATCCCAACTCTCGGCAGTTCGCTGTGACAATAACGCCAGTGCCAAGTGGACAGCGGTATCTTCGGAGGAATGTACCTCGCCCTGCTCCAATTTCGCCAAACACAGAGGCATTGCCAACGCTGAGTCACGTGCGAGCACGAATTCTGCTATGGCTCCGAGTCGATCAAGACTAATTGATCCTGTCTCGATCAGTTTGCCTAGCCGGGCATCGAGTTCCGAATCGGGGACCCCGGATAACAATTGAAGCGTTGCTTCTAGGAGCGGCCTCGATTCCTGATCAGACATTTTTGCAATGTCTATCGCTGCCGTTCTCAACGATTCCGGCGCGTGACGATTTAACTCCGAGACTACGCGCGTTTTCAGATCGTCCGTCTCGCCGTACATGTGCGGGCGAAGCTCACGCACGATATACCACGCCCAGCGCGCCCACCATTGGGATGACTGGGAAGTAAGCCATCCGATGTCTAACTCGGCCGTTAGGAAAATCGCCGACATGTAGCCAGGCAAAATTGAGCTTAGCAGCGCACCACGCGCTTTCTCAGGCTCATCCGTCGGTGCGGTCAAAGCCCTTTTTGCGGCATCAATAATACGGTCTCGGGTGGCATCGTTGGCGGAAGCCCAGCCGGGAGCGGTTGTCAAAATTCGATTGAATCCGTAGTGCGAACTGAATTCCTCCAGCGTTAGCTCAGCGCATAGGTTTAGGAAGAAACGAGCATCTTTATTTTCCGAGAATTCAAGCGCCTGTTGCACGCGCTCGCGTGGCGCGGGCTTAAGACGCCTGCGCCGAGGGCGCTTGTTCTGTCGCTTCATCTCAAGGTGTTGTTTACGTTCTTCAGCGGCTGCTTCGCTGTTGAGGTCGATCATCAATGGTATCTTGTAGACTGATGCGATTGGTTCGACTTCGCGCACTGGAAGCCATGATTCGACAGACGCTTGGTCGTAATACCACGCCAAAGTGCGGCTAAGGTCCGAAAAGGCTTTCCGCTCCTGCGGAGGCCGGGACGGATCGACGCTGCGCTGCATCAACCAAGGAAAATCACTCGCCGAGAGCAGGTCCGGCGTATGGTGCGCGATCCACCAAAGTGTGTGTTGGTCGCGCTCCCGTTCCACCAAAGCATCGACAAGAACGCGGCGCGCCTCCGTCCTGCCATGTAGAGGCGGCACAGCGTCCTCTGCTTCTTTTGCAACGCCAAAATCCTTGATGCGATCGAACGGTGAATCGAGGTGCGCTCTTCCGCAATCGAGAAGAAGCTCCGTGAGACCACCAACGACCTCGGCGTCTGGTATGAAAGCAACGGCGCGATGAGCGACCCGTTTGGCAATCCGAACGATTGGATTGTGGTCGCTATCCGCAGGAAGGTGTTGCCGAGCCCATTTAAGGCCTTCTGCCAGATACCCGTCGGCGCTAAATCCGCTTCGCTCGAGCTCCGATAGGAAGCCATCGTACGCACCATAGTAGTTGGTCCGCCGACGCGGGGTCAGTGCCTCAAGAAGTTCCGGGACACTTAAATCTAATGGCCAAAGGCACCGCAGCGCGATCCCTTTTAGCTCGTATTCGGGGTCCAAGTCGGACTGTTGAAGCAACGGGCGCAACCGAAGGCGAGCATCGGTCGTTCCAAAATCTAAGAGTGCATACGCCGCACTTTTTCGGGGTTGCATCGGGGCGTTTTCATCAAGCGCGAGATCGGCCAGGTCGTTGCTCATTGTCTGTAAATTCCAGCTGTCAATCAGCGCTATTGCACACTCCAGCACGTCCTCTGCGTCTTGCCCTCGCTCGCGCAAAACTGGCGATAGGTCCGCGGCGGCGGTGGGATATTGGAACCCAGACAACTCCAGATTGCCGCTTGAGAACTGAGTGTCCGTCAGTTCATGACGCCGGGCGCGTTCGAGCAATGCCAACAAGGCCCGACGACGGAGAGCGTCGTCTGCGACGTCCGACAGCCCGATTATTTCGGCGTCGTAGTCCGCGACCCATGACGCGATCGCACCGTTTCCCATCGCAGCGAAAGCCGCCGTTTCCCTTAATGGTCCGGCGACTCCAATGCGCCACCCCATGCTGGACGCTAGGAGGGACCTGGCTTGATGTAAGGGCAACTGCGAGACTCGCTCGCCTGCAAGATATTCCGCCAATTGGCGGTGTGAGAATTGGAATCTGTCGGGACCAGCCCGATCGCAAAGCGCGCTAGAAGCTAGAGCACGAAGAGTTTTTTCGTCTATCGAAGCCGCCCCCTTTTGAAGTGAGAGGTCAATCGAATCAATCGCGTCATGAGTTTGGGCGTCCCCTAGATAGATGACCTCGTGCCCGCAGAAAAGCGCATAGCAAGCCAGACGTTCTGCCGCACTGAACAGGTCGGCCAACGGAACATCAATGACGGTCCCCGCCTCGCGCCGCTCTTTGCGCTCACGTAGCAATAGAGCTATGCCCGTGTGGAACAGTTCTCTGCGGCCTTTTGGCAGCCGGCCTCCCGATCCGAAAACGCGCATCAGCATTTGCAAAGTTAACGGCTGCTGCGCGAGTGTGAACACCCGCACCTTGCCGACCGCACTTAAGTACTCAGGGGCATTGATTCCGGAACTCGAAGCAACCGTCTCGATGTCCTCTTTGGATAACGCCTGGAGCGTTGCGGCGACGGTGTCGTCCTTGCCATATACATCCATGATCGCCGTCAGCACTTCTGCGGGCCAAATTGCAGAGCGACATGAGATGCGCAACTTTGGCTTACTTTTCGCGAGATGATCACGGATCCATGTCGCAACTGCCAAGCCGGCCGTGGGGATCGGAACCATCACTTCGTCAAGCGCGTCTAGGTAGATCACCGAATCGTCAGATACATCCGCACTGATAGTCGCCAGACGCGACGCAAGCCCGTCCGCCGCTAAAGCCAACGTCGTAAGGCGGTGATGACGAACGTTAGAACCCGAGCCTTCGGCGGTTGCTAATTCCTGAAGTTCAAATGTCTTCCCCAAGCCTGCGGAACCGAGCAAGCAGCACGCGCGAAATCTCGCGAGTCCACTCGTAGCAAACAACTGACGGTTGCCCTCGTCACTGATGACGGACCAACTTCTTGTGATTGGCCATTTAACCATCACGCTATTGTACAGGGGCCGTGCCGTGCATCGGGTTCCAGTGTTCGGAACAGCCGGCAGTTTCCTTGAGATGAGGGCGATGGCGCAGTTACCCCGAACGACTACAAAAAAGGCACGGCTCGCCCAACAGCGGCGAGCCGCGCCTCAATGGTGCTAACTTTCCACTGGCCGGCAAAACCCAGCATCACCTCCTTAGCCTCGCCGGCTCGACCCCACATCCCGCTTGTTCATTTCACTTTCGTTGATTGGGCCTTCACCTGGGATCGCGTGGAGACCCTTCTGTCCGTCGTAGGCGGCGAGGACGCCGAGTTTTGAGAGCAACGTGATGGCGACGCGGACCCTTCGATGGAACTCAGGGCTGGCGTCATCTTTGTCGAGCGCGCGCTCGACGATGCGGGCGGAGCGTTCGATGAGGGTGAGCATGATGTTGTGGCCGGACTCTTTGGTCTGGGACTGCCAGGCCTGCAGGCATTTCTGGAAATCGGGATTTTGCTGCCAGCGATAGATGGTGCAGCGCGCGACGCCCGCCTCCCTGGCGGCGGCGACGATGTCTTTGCCGTTGGCGATAGCGCGGAGAACGGTGACCTGCTGATCGCTCAGATTTGCCGCCGCAAAATCGGCCGATTCGAGCGCCAACTCCCCCTGCGCGAGGAGTGAATGCTCCGTCTGCTTACTGGGCTCGCTTGCTAACCGTTGCGCGCCGCCATTCAAAGGCGCATCAGGCGGAGCGGTGGGCGGGCGCTGGAGAGCGTTAACAGGAATTTGCAGGGGTGACCCTGATGTTAGAAATTTGTTTGGGTTCATGCCCGCACGATAGAATCGTGGTAGTTACAAGTCAATAAAAAAATTTGTATAATGTTAGGGTAAAGATTTACCCGCAGTGTTCTTCGGCGCTGAGGGTTTCGCAGATTGTCGATCCGGGGCGGTGGCGTTTACTACCAGCGAAGCGGCGCTTTTGGTTTTACTAATGTAGATATGTAGATTACTAGAATGAGACAGATGAGACACTTGTCTCATCGAGCTCAGCAGTAATGGGAAAATTATAAATCATTAATTGATAGTTAATTACATTAAGAATTGGCGCAAATGAGACAAAATGAGAGATGCAAAAAGTGTCTCACTGTCTCATTTGTCTCATTCGATCATTCCCCGACAGCTCAGTTGACTCGCACGGCTTGGCGGGCAGTATCCCTGGATTTGAATTCAATCCCCCGCTTCCAGGATGGCCATAAAGGCTTCCTGGGGGATATCGACGCTGCCGACGCGCTTCATGCGCTTTTTGCCTTCTTTTTGCTTCTCGAGCAGCTTGCGTTTGCGGGTGATGTCGCCGCCGTAGCATTTGGCGGTGACGTTTTTACCGACCGACTTGATGGTTTCGCGGGCGATGACCTTCCCGCCGATCGCGGCTTGCAGAGGAATCTCAAACAGATGACGGTCGATTTCTTCCTTCAATCGCACCAGCAGCTTGCGGCCGCGGTTCTCGGCATGATCGCGATGGACGATCACGCTGAGCGCATCGACGCGATCGCCATTGACGAGGATATCCATCTTCACGAGTTCGCCGGCGCGAAAACCGACGAGGTCGTAGTCCATCGTGCCGTAGCCGCGCGTGGCGCTTTTCAGGCGGTCGTAAAAGTCATAAATGACTTCCGCCAGCGGCATTTCGTAGACCAGGATAACGCGGGTTGAGCCGATGTATTCGGTCTTTTTATAGACGCCGCGCCGGTCTTCGCAGAGCTTCATCATCGCGCCGACGCTGTCGCTGGGCAAAATGAGATTCATCAGGATGTAAGGCTCGCGAATCTCCTGCACGAGCGTTGGGTTGGGCAGAGCGCTGGGGGCGTCGATCCGCTTGATACTGTTATCGCTCAGCAGGATTTCGTAAGTGACGGTCGGCGCGGTTTGCACCACTTCGACATTGAATTCGCGCTCGAGCCGTTCCTGGATGATCTCCATGTGGAGCAATCCCAGGAAGCCGCAGCGAAAACCGAAGCCCAGGGCATCGGACGATTCGGGCTGGAAGGTAAAGCTCGAATCGTTGAGCTGAAGCCGATCCATCGCATCGCGCAGGTCTTCGTATTGTGTCTTTGCGCCTGGATAGAAATCGCAGAAGACCATCTGCTGGATCGGCTTGTAGCCGGGCAGCGCCTCGGGCGCGGGGGCCGCGGCATCTGTGACGGTGTCGCCGATGCGCACATCATGCAAATCTTTGATCGCGGCGACGAGGTAACCGACTTCGCCGGGCCCGATTCGATCGACCTGCTTGGGGCGAGGCATCAGCTTTCCCATGTCGCTAACCTGATAATCGCGATCGGTGCCCATCAGGCGGATCTTCTGCCCCTTGCGCAGCTCGCCATCCACGACGCGGACGTAAACGATGACGCCGCGGTAATCGTCATATACGCTGTCGAAAATCAGCGCCCGAGGCGGCGCATCAGCCAAACCCCGCGGCGGCGGAAGTTGATCGCAAAGCTTGCTGATCAGCTCATCGATTCCCTGCCCCGTCTTGGCCGAAACCAGAATGCATTCTTCAGCACGAAACCCCAGCACTTGTTCGATTTCCTCGGCCACTTCGACCGGCCTGGAAGAAGGCAGGTCGATCTTGTTGATCACGGGAATAATGTCGAGTCCAACATCGATTGCCGCATAGGCATTAGCGACGGTTTGCGCCTGTACTCCCTGCGTCGCATCGACCACCAGAATTGCGCCTTCGCACGCCTGAAGCGCCTTTTGCACCTCGTAATGGAAATCGACATGCCCCGGCGTGTCGATGAAATTGAGCATGTACTGCTCCAGCTCGGTCTTGCCGGGCGCAATGTGATCGTGAAAGACGGTGACGGCCGAGGCTTTGATGGTGATGCCGCGCTCGCGCTCCAGATCCATGTCGTCGAGCATCTGGTTCTGGAATTCTCGCTCGGTGATGGCGCCGGCTCGCATCAGCAGCCGGTCTGAAAGCGTGCTCTTGCCGTGGTCGATATGGGCGATGATCGAAAAATTACGAATCTGCATTACGCTCCGCGTTTTCAAAAATCGTGCAAACCATCCTTTATACGGCAGATACGCGCCTCAGTGCAAAGCCGCCGAGCAACGTCGCGGCCCCGAATTCGTGGCGACACAACCATTTTAGGCGGGATCAGTTATCGGGAGGGCTTGAGACCAAGAAACGCCTTGATCCGCCGCATTTTGACGACGATCGGCGGCGGGAGCATGGGCTCGCCTGCGTCTTCGATCCAGGCGGGCTGATTGGCCAGCCATTGGTCGGGAAAACAGCGAATGTATTTTTCGATGATCTGGCCCAGTTTCAGCAGAGCGGGCATGGGGGCATCAGGTTCGACCCAGATCGCCGGCTCGATGAAAATGCGCACTTTCCCACGCCGCGTGCGAATCGAAAAGACCGGAATGATCGGCGCGCCAGTCGCCATCGCCAGCTTGACCGGGCCCGTGGGAAGCAAGGTGTGGCCGCCGAAGAACGGAACCGGCTGCCCTTTCTGGCCCGGCAAAATCCGGTCACCTTGAATGAGCACAGCTTCGTTAGCCGACAAGGCATCGCGCAGCCGCATCCACACCGTCCAGCCCTGATCGATCGGCACCTCCACCACGCCCAGCTTCTTTCGCAGCGTCGAGCGGATGTCTTCAAACAGGTTTCGCTGATCGGGATGAAAGAGTACATGGATCTTCTGTTCCTGGTCCAGCAGCGAAGCGACGCCTACTTCAAAGCTGCCCATGTGGGCGGTGACGATAATCGCCCCTTTTTTCGATTCCCGGGCCGACAGGTAATTCTCCTTGCCCTGCACCGAATCGATTCGATTCAAAAGCTGCTGACGCGAAAGGCCCATGGCATGGCCGACGTCGCGAACAAAATCATAGAAGCTGGACATGGTCCGCCAAGCCAGGTCTTCCTGCTCTTCATGCGTGGATGAGGGGCCGAGAATCCGCGCGGCATTGGCCATCAACCCGCCATAAAGATGGTCGGAAAATCGCCAGGCGAACCAGAGCCAGAAGGGCTTGCTCGATTCGGCAAACCAAGGTTGCCGGCGCGCATGCCAGAAGAAAAAGTTCATCCAGAAATCGGCTGCAGCGCGATTAAGCCACTTACGAAAGGCGCGGACGATTCCGCGGCGCCTTGGGGGCAAAATGGAGGCGATTTCTTTCGAAGATGCGGTCGATGCCTTGGGGCCGGCAATTTCCATGGATGTGGATCAGATACGAAAACTACTTCGACGGAGCATGCGGGGCCGCCCCTTCCAGGCCCTCCAGCGGATGAACGACTTTGGTGCCGGTCGGTACGGTCAGCTCCAGTTTGCCAGGATCGACGTTCAACTTGATCTGGGAAAAATGCAAAACAGTGCGGTCACCATCCGCATCAGTCATCTCGGCCCGCACTATATAGCCTGCCTGCGCATCCAGCAACACGCGGACTTCCTGCACATGTTCCTTCAGCGCCGGCTCGCGCGGCGTCATGCGCAGCGCCAGAAAGCCTTCGCCTTTCGCATTCTCATCCATGTCATGAACCGGAATCTGCGCGAAAGTAAAAGCGTCCTTCAGAACCTTCAATCGCGGCAGCGGAGAGGCCGCCA
>JANWHF010000124.1 GCA_025450555.1 Tepidisphaeraceae bacterium
CCCTCTTGGGCGTCACACCACAGGCCGGGTGCGCCAAAGAGGGCTTTTGGAAATAAGGTGTTGCTATTTGGGACGAGAATCGGTCGATTCGGCGACGCGCTTTGTTGAATCTTTCGGCTCGGCCGTCACGGGTGCGGGCTTGTTTTCGTCGGCGACCGTCACTTCCGCGCCTTCGATGGTTTTTTCGCCGGGGTTGGCGATCACCTGCTCATCTCCATTGAGGCCGCCGACGATTTCCAGTTCCTTGCCGTAATCGACGCCCAGATCCACTTTCTCGAAGTGGACCTTGCCATCCTGAACGATCGCCACGCGGTTGCCCGCAGAGTCGGAAACCAGTGCCGGTGCGGGAATCAAGAGAGGCGGCTTATCGCGCTTCACGGAGAAGTTCGCTTCGACAAACATGCCCGGCAGCAGCGAAAAATCCGGATTGGGCACTTTGATTTCGGTCAAGAGCGACCGATTGGTGGGATCGAGGTAGTTGGTCGTTCCCATCACCTTGCCGGTGTAAACCCGGCCTGGCCGCTCGCGGGCGGTGACGTTCACATCCATGCCTTTCTTGATCGTCAGCGAATACGACTGCGGCACATTCACGAACACGCGCAGCACGTCATTCTCAGCGATCTTGAACATCGGCTTGATGTCGTTGCTGGTCGGATTGGCGATGATCATTGAGCCGACGTCGTACGTTCGGCCCGTAACGACGCCATTGAATGGAGCAAGAACCTTCTCAAAGCTTTGCAGATCGCTGAGACGATGTACCTCGGCCTCTTCGCTGGCGACGTTGGCTTCAGCCGACTGCACGCCGGCCCTGGCTGATTGCAGACTGGCGGCATATTGATCCAGCTCGAGCTGCGTGACGCCATTGGTGCCTTTGAGCGATTCGAAACGCCGATCGGTCACCTCAGCGAGGGCCAGATCACTCTTGGATTTAGCCAAAGCCGCCTTCATTTGAAGCAGCGTGGCCTGAGCACCGCGAAGCTGCTGATCGATTTCCGGCGTTTCGATGTCGGCCATGAGCTGGCCCTTTTTCACTTGCTCGCTGATGTCGGTGTAAAAGCCTTTGAGATATCCGGTCGTGCGGGCAAAGATGGAAACTTCCTGCCAGGGACGAAGCGTTCCGGGGAGCGCGACATTCATGATTGTTGCGGCGCGAACGGGTGTGGCGACCGTGACTGCAACGGGTGCATTGGCTGCCGCCGCGGCATCGGCGGCAATTTCGTTATGAATTCCGATTCGCGGAATGATGCCAACAGCCAACATGGCCGCCAGCGCCAAGGCAATCACCACCAGCGCCACGACAATCGACGCCTTGCCCGGCTGCCTGACGTTCAGGTCAATCGCATCATGCTCCTGCAGCGGCGCGCCGCCATGTCCGGGCGTCGCATGAGCCGGCTCCGGCTTGTTTCGCTCCCGCAGCGGGCGGGGATGCTGTCCGGAAGTCGGGGGCGTCAATTGGGCGGTATCCATCAGAAACTCCATACCTGGTTCGCTACAACTCTCAATCCTGCAATTCCGGTTCAACCGACTGGTACGGCGCGCTCTTACGCAGGCTGTAAACCAGCGGCACAAAAAACAGCGTGAAGATCGTCGCAAAGGCCAGCCCACCGATGACGGCTCGGCCCAGCGGAGCGTTCTGCTCGCCGCCCTCACCCAGGCCAAGCGACATCGGCAGCATGCCGATGATCATCGCCAGCGCGGTCATGATGACCGGACGCAGGCGCGTCATCCCGGCGGCAAGGGCCGCATCATGCGCATTCGCCTGATTCTCTTTTCGATAATCGTTGGCGAACGTGATCATCAGAATCGAGTTGGCGGTTGCCACACCGATGCACATGATCGATCCCATGAGCGAAGGCACGCTGATTGTCGTCCGCGTCGCAAACAGCATCCATAGAATGCCCGCAATGGCGCCCGGCAAAGCCATCAGAATGATCAGCGGATCCATCCAGCTCTGGAAGTTCACCACCATCAGCAGATACACCAGAATGACCGCGCCGATGACGCCAATCGCCAGAGCCGTGAAGGAGCTTTCCATACTCTCGACCTGTCCGCGAACCGCGATCGTCGTTCCGCGCGGAAGCGTTGGCGTGATTTTCTTAATCAGCTTCTCCACTGACGTCGCAACCGATCCAAGATCAGCGCCTTGCGCGTTATTGGCTTCAATGTCGAACGTCGGCACGGCGTCATAGTGGGTGATGTTGGTCGGACTGAGGCCGCGACTCACGGTCGCGAGATTGCCCAGCAACTGCGGATCGGATGAATTGGGGCTGATGACCGGCGTGTTCTCCAGCGCGCTGAGGTTGGTCATGTCGTACTGCGGCGTCATCACCGCCACCGAATAGCTGATGCCGCGATGCGGGTCGAGCCAGAAGTTGGGCGCGGTCTGGCCACTCGAGGACAACGAAATCAGCAGGTCACTGGCAACTGCGTTTTGATTTACGCCAAGCTGGTCGGCGCGCGTTCGATCCACAGCCACCCGCAAGTCCGGCGTTTTTGAAACCTGGTGAACGTGAACATCCACGCAGCCCGGGATCGCGGCCATCTCCTGGCGAAGCTGCTGGGCAATCTCCCGGTCTTTTTCATAACTGGTCTTGGGCCCCAGCACTTGCACGTCGATCGGGGCAGGCAGCCCGAAGTTCAAAATCTGCGTCGCGATATCAGCCGACTGGAACCAGAAGCTCAGATCGGGGAACTGCCTGGGCAATTCGCGGCGAAGCTTCTTGACGTAATCGCCGGTCGGATGATGGTCTTCCTTGAGGTTGATGAGAATTTCGCCGTCGGCAGGTGAAATCTGCGAGCCATCGCTGAGCGACATATTGATGCCGCTGTTGGGGATGCCGATGTTGTCGATCATCACGCCCAGTTCCTGGCTGGGAATCTGCGTGCGGATGTAATTTTCGACGCTGCCGAAGTAATGCTCGCTTTCCTCGATGCGAGTCCCGGCTGGGCCGCGCACGTGCAGACGAATCTGCCCGGCATCAACGCTGGGGAAAAAGTCGCGCCCCACCAGCGGATAGAGTGCACATGATCCGACGACAAACAAGGTGAAAACGGTCAGCACCAACTTCGGCCGAAGCAGTGCCCAGGCGAGGTATCCGCCATAAATCGCGCGGAACTTTTCGAAAACGTTGTTGAATCGCTGATGTCCGCGCCAGATGAAATTGGTCCGGGCATTGAGGTAGAAGGTGGCGATGAGCATCGCGACCAGACTGACGCCGACGACCAGCAGGCTGGCGTGAGCCTTCGTCCACTCGACGAATGCCTTTCCGTTATCGCGCCCAAAATAGGTGGACGCCAATGCAATCGCCGCTACGACGACCAGCCCCGCGCCCCAAACAAATCGCTTCTTCTTCGACGGCCCAACCGGCTCATCCCATGATGATCCTGCACGCGGCGCGACATGCGCTAATTCCGGATGCTCATGCACTTCCTTATCGTGCAGCGCCTTTTGCGCATGCGGATCATTGGGATCGAGCTGCCCGCCATACAGCTCCACTTCACCGGCCAGGAAATAGTGCACCAGCGTCGGCACCAGCGTTCGGCTCAGCAGGTAGCTGGTGAGCATCGCAAACACTACGGCCATGGCCAGCGGTGTAAACAGGCTCTTGGCCGCCCCGGTGATGAACCAGACCGGCACAAACACGATGCAAATGCAAAGCGTCGAGACGAAGGCCGGCACAGCGATCTGCTGCGCACCATCGAGAATCGCCTGGACCAGGCGCTTGCGCTGGTGCAGATTGCGGTGAATGTTTTCTATTTCCACCGTCGCGTCATCGACCAGGATGCCCACCGCCAAAGCCATGCCGCCCAGCGTCATGACGTTAAGCGTCTGGTCCAGCATCCAGAGAATGATCAGCGACACCAGAATCGACAGCGGAATCGAGATACAGATAATCAGCGTGCTGCGCCACGAGCCCAGGAACAGCAGAATCATCAGACCCGTCAGCCCCGCGGCGATCGCTGCTTCCTTTACGACACCCAGCACCGCCGCCCGCACGAAGATCGACTGATCGAACAGCGGCGTGACCTTCAGATCCTTCTCGTTCACGCGCGCCATGATCGCAGGCAGCGCCGCCTTCACGCGCTTGACGATGTCCAGCGTCGAAGCGTTGCCGAGCTTGTAGATCGGCTCGAGCACGCCCTTCTTCCCGTCGATGTGGACCATGTTGATCTGCGGCATGTATTTGTCGCTGACGTGGGCTACATCCTTGATGAAGATCGTGCTGCCGTTGACGGTTTTGATCGGCAGATCGTTGAACTGATCGACCGCGGTCGGGCTGGAATTGATTCGCACATAATATTCGTGCGTGCCGATGCGGGCGCTGCCGGCCGGCAGAATGAGATTCTGGTCGTTGATGGCTTTGGATACGTCGGCCGCCGACAGCCCAAATCCATAGAGCTTATGCGGATCGAGATCGACCATGATCTCGCGCTGCTTCCCCCCATAGGGCCAGGGAAGCATCGCCCCTTGCACGGTCGCCAGATCGTTGCGGATGAAGTTATTGGTGATATCGAAAAGCTGCTGCTCGGCCAGCGTATTGCTACCCAGCGACAGCCAGAGAATCGGCACCGTCGATGCGCTATACCGCATGATCAGCGGCGGCTGAATGCCCGGCGGCATCTGGTGCAGCGCGGTCTGCGAAACCGCCGCCACCTGCGCCTCGGCTTCTTCGATGCGCGCGCCCGGCTGGAAGTAAATGCGCACGACGCCTTCGCCATTGAGCGACTGGCTTTCGATATGCTCGACGTCATTGACGGTCGTTGTGACGATGCCTTCGTACGAGCGGATGATGCGCCCTTCCATCTCCTCAGGCGGCATCCCTTCATAACGCCAGATCACCGAGATCACTGGAATGTTCACTTCCGGGAAGATGTCGGTTGGCATCCGCAAGATCGCAAACAGCCCCAGCAGGATGATGGCGATCGCCATCACGACGAACGTATAGGGCCGTCTTAGTGCCAGTCGAACGATCCACATACAACCACTCCAACAACCGCGTCTTTTGCTTCAATGCACTCGATGGAAAATCAGATCTGTTTCAACTCAAGAGTTCTCGACCGATTCCGGATCAAAAACAGGACGAAGTGCGATCATCGCCGACGCAATCACCCCGCGCTGCTCGGGTGAAAGCGAGGTCAGCTCGCTGGCCAGCTCGGCATGCGTCCCCTGCCAGGCGGCATCCATCGCCGCGCGACCCCTGGTCGTCAATGCAAGTCGAATATGCCGGCGATCCTCCGCACACGCATTGCGCGTCATCAGCCCCTTGCGCACAAGAGCATCCACCAGCCTCGACATTGCCGGCAGCGAAAGCCCGATGTGCTCGGCCACCTGCGACAGCGAAGGCCGCTGAGCACGGTTCACGATATAAAGGGTGCGAATCTGCGGAACCGTCAGCTCCTGCCCCCGCAGCGCCCGCATATGCCGGCGGATGAACTGCATAATCGCCGGCACCGTGTCCATCAACTCCCTCGCCGCCGAATCAGGATCAGCCGCCAAACTACTTGCATCCTTCAATAGTTGCATAACGCAAGTGTATGGAGCCGAACGGACAAGTCAAATACCGCAGGGGCCAATTTCGACTCTGATGGGCAGCGAACATCGTTATCGTAAGCTGTACATTGTCAAACACTTACAAATAGGGTGGCCGCCATCCTTTTCTTGGCTGCCATCTTTTTTCTGCCGACCGGCCAGTTGCCCCATCCTGAACAATTATTTTCTATTGAAGGGTTGCGGTGATAAGATCAAATCATGACCAAGTGGCGGTTGGATTCCGGGCAAATCGAAGTGGTCGATGACGCCGTCGCTGAAATTCTTCGCCGAAAAACTCCTGCGGAGCGCGTAGCCATGGTATTTGAGGCGAACCGAGTGCTGCGCCTGCGAATTACCGCGCACATCCAGTCCCTCCATCCGGACTGGGATTCCAATCAAGTTGCGGCTGCCGTGACGAAACGGATGACCCGTGGAGCAAGCTGAAGTCTTATCATACGTGTTCGAACTGCTCGAAAGCTTGCCCGTGCCCTACATGGTCGTCGGATCGTTCGCGAGCGCCGCATACGGCGAGCCCCGCTCGACACTCGATCTTGATGTCGTCATTGAGATCACCGCGCCGGACATCGAGCGCCTTTGCGCCGCATTCCCACCGGGTGATTTTTACGTGAGCTTGGATGCCGCCAGGGCGGCGCTGAAGTCGCCGGCTGGACAGTTCAATGTCCTCCATGCTACGTCCGGTTTCAAAATCGACTTCATGATCGCGCGAAAGGACGCTTGGGGAAAAGCCCAGCTCTCGCGCCGTCAACGAGTTCCGATCCTCCCTGGCATCATGGGCTACGCTGCCCGCCCGGAGGATGTCATCATTGGGAAAATGCTGTATTACCAGGAAGGCGGCTCTGAAAAGCATCCGCGCGATATCACTGGAATGTTGAAAACGGTCCCCGCCGAGATCGACAAAGATTACATCTCGCAATGGGCCACGAAGCTCGATGTCGCTGACATCTGGCAGGCGGTCTTGGACCGACTGAAAACCTGATCCCCTACTTCCCCCCGATCAGCACCGCCAGCAGCCCTTTTTGGAAATGCAGCCGATTCTCGGCTTCGGGAAACACCAGCGACTTCGGGCTGTTCATCACCTCTTCGGTAATCTCAAGGCCCCGATACGCCGGCAGACAATGCAGCACCACCGCATGCCTGGGCGCCGCGGCCAGCAGCGCTTCATTCACCTGATACCCATTGAAATCCTTCACGCGCTGCGCCTTCTGCTCTTCCTGCCCCATGCTGATCCAGGTGTCGGTGTAGATGCAATCGGCACTCTTCACCGCCCACTGCGCATCGCGCACGAGTTCAAAATCCAAATCCGGCACCTTCTTGCGAATCGCATCCACCTCATCCTGCGGCAGCTCGTAATTCACGGGCGCCGATAAGATAAACCGCATCGCGAATTTCCCACACGCAATCGCCAGCGATCGCGCGACGTTATTCCCATCCCCAATAAACGCGATCGTCCGCCCCGCCAGGTTCCCGAAATGCTCCTCCAGCGTCATCAGATCGGCCATCGCCTGACACGGATGGTTGTAGTCGGTCAGCGCGTTGATTACCGGCACGGTTGAATATTTCGCCAGCCCCGTCACCTTCGCATGCTCGAAAGTCCGGGCCATGATCCCATCGCACATGCCCGACAAGACGCGCGCCACATCCTCCACAGGCTCCCGCGTCGCCAGCCCCACTTCTTCCTGACGCAGCACCAAGCCATTTCCTCCAAGCTGCGTCATCGCCACCGCAAAACTCACGCGGGTGCGCAAGCTCGGCTTCTCGAAGATCATCGCCAGCGTCTTGCCCGCCAGAATCGGCTCATTGCGCCCGCTCTCTTTGAGTTGCGCTTTAAGCTGCCGGGCCACATCCAGCATGTGCCGAAGGTCGTCGGTTGAATGATCGCTGATGGAAATGAAATGTTTCATTTCTAAAACACAATCTCCGTCCCGATGCCCGCTTCGGTATAAATCTCCAGCATCAACGAATGCGGGATCCGGCCATCGATGATGTGCGTCTTGTTCACCCCGCCCTTCAGTGCCGTGATGCAGCTTTCCACCTTCGGCAGCATCCCGGTGGTGATGACCCCCTCCTTCACCATCTGATCGATCTGGCTGATGTTCACATGACTGATCCGGCTCTCCGGATCGTTGGGATTCGAGCGGATGCCGTGCGTGTCGGAAATAATCACCAGCTTCTCGGCTTTCATTGCCGCGGCCACCGCGCCGGCCGCGGTGTCGGCATTCACATTCAGCCGATTCCCCGCGGGGTCGCGGGCGATCGTCGCAATGCAGGGAATCGAGTCGGCCTGCACCAACAGTTGCAGCAACCGGGCGTTAACGCTCGTCACCTCGCCGACCATTCCCAAGTCGATCCGCCGGCCATCCGCGCCCTGCAGATAAGTCTTCTCCGCGAACAGCACATTGCTGCTGAGCGAATGCAGGCCCATCGCTTCGCAGCCCTGCGCCTGGACGAAATTGACGATGAACTTGTTGATCTGGTTGCACAGCACATGCTCGGCAATCGCCAGTGTGCGCTCGTCGGTATACCGCCTGCCCTGCACCATCTGCGGCTGCAAGCCAGCAGTCTCCATCGCCTGGTTGATCGCCTTTCCCCCGCCATGCACCAGCACCGGTTGCATGCCGACGTAATTCATGAAAACGATGTCGGTCAGCAGGTCGGCCAGGCGTTTGTCATCATCCATGATCGATCCGCCGACCTTGACGACGACCACCTTGTTGTGGAATC
>JANWHF010000125.1 GCA_025450555.1 Tepidisphaeraceae bacterium
TCGCCTTTCGCTGCATCGACTGCTCAGCGATGTCGAGCGTGATGTGCAGCGAACTCTTCGCGACTGCCTTCGCTTCCTGTTCCGATGCCATCGAGAGCGCAGCCACTTCCAAAGCCATCAGCGCGCGTCGGCCGTCGCCATCGGACATGGTCGCCCACAGGTCCAGCGCTTCGCGGTCGATGGTGATGGTCATTGCGCCAAGGCCTCGCTCACGATCGCTCATTGCGCGCTCGATCAAGGAGCGAATCTCATCTTCGGTCAGCGGCGAGAATTGAAAAATCTGGCTTCGGCTCACCAGCGGCGCGTTGACTGCAAAAAATGGATTCTCCGTTGTCGCGCCAATCAGCACGATATAACCGGCTTCCACATCGGGCAGCAGAATGTCCTGTTGCGCGCGGTTGAAGCGATGAATCTCGTCCAGAAAGAGCGCGGTGCGTTGCCCGCCATTCGAAAGGCGTTCCTTCGCCGCGTCCAGAATTGCCCGCACTTCCTTCACTCCGACGGCGGCGGCATTGACCTGTTCGAAATGGCGCTTGCTGTAACTGGCAATCAGGCTTGCGAGAGTGGTTTTTCCGGTTCCGGGCGGCCCGTAAAAAATCACGCTGGTGATGCGATCGGCCTCGAGCATCCGGCGAAGCAGTTTGCCCTGCCCCAGGAAATGCTTCTGCCCGACAAACTCATCCAAGGTGCGGGGGCGCATACGCACCGCCAGCGGCGCGACCTGACTCAGGTTTTTCTGGCGTGTCTCGTGAAAGAGGTCCATGGGCAAATTATAGAGGCCTACACTATAGCTGTTGGGGCGCTGTCAATTTTTTGTTGCGAAGGAGGCATTTCATGGCCGTCAAAATCCAAGTCATCTTTTACAGCATGTACGGACACGTCTGGAAAATGGCCGAAGCGGTTGCCGAGGGGGCGAAGTCGGTCAGTGGCGCCGACGTGCAGCTCTTCCAGGTGGCCGAGACGTTGCCCAGGGAAGTGCTCGAAAAGATGGGCGCGGTGCAGGCCAAGCAGGCCTTCGCGCATATTCCGGTTGCCGATTCCAGGCGGCTGGCCGAAGCCGATGCCATCATCCTCGGCACGCCAACGCGCTTCGGAAGCGCGACGGCACAGATGCAGGCGTTTCTCGATTCCACCGGACAACTCTGGGCCCAAGGCGCCTTGATCGGGAAGATCGGAAGCGCCTTTACTTCCACCGCCAGCCAGCATGGCGGCCAGGAAACCACGCTCCTTTCGTTGTCAACCTTCTTTTTTCATCAGGGGATGGCAATTCTTGGTGTCCCATATAGTTCCAAGGAACTTCTGGACCTGTCGAACATGAGCGGCGGCACGCCTTATGGCGCGACGACCATCGCCGGCCCGCGCGGCGAGCGACAACCCAGCGCCAATGAATTGACCATCGCTCGTGCGCAGGGAAAACATGTCGCTGAGTTTGCGGCCCGAATATCCGCGAAATGAATATGGCAATCCGCTCCGGAGGTTTGCATGACCACCATGGAACCCGCCGTCACCGGCACGTCCCGATCCGGCGCACGCGATCTGTTGTCTTTGCTCGGCCGGGTGCTGATCTGCGTGATCTTTGTCCTTGCCGGCTTTGGCAAGGCCACACATCCGCAGATGTATATTCCCTTCATGGCCAGCAAACATCTGCCTCTGCCGCAGGTCGGCGTCTGGGTAGCGGTGGTGATTGAACTGGGCGGCGGGTTGATGTTGCTTTTTGGCCTGAAGGCGCGCTGGGCGGCCGCGGTGATGTTCCTGTTCCTGATCCCAACGACGCTGCTCTTCCACAATTTCTGGGCGGCGACGCCAGACAAGTACGTCGATCAATTGATGAACTTTGAGAAGAACCTGGCCATCATGGGCGGACTGCTCATGCTCGTGGCGTGGGGACCCGGGCGCATCAGTATCGATGGCGCGATGAAGCGGCCAAGCAGGCCGGAATGATCCGATGGAAAGACCGCGCTAGCCGACCGTCCAGGTTTCATCGCCGGTAATGAGGGCCTGGATGTCGCCGACGCCGCGGGCGGTGATGGCGTCGCGGTTCTGCCGGCGAACGAGGTCTTCGTAGATCGGCTGCTCGACGGCTCGCAACACGCCCATGGGCTCGGGGAACTCCGGGTACGACATCCGGCTCAAGATGGAGCCGAGCGTCGGGTCGGTCAGCTTCTCATCATGAATGAGCAGATCGTCGGCCTTGCATGCCGCTCGATCGACGACTTCAGGCGAGAAGCCATTCAGGCGGATCGCCCTGGCCGAATCCTTGCCGAAGACCATGGGCTTGCCGGACTCGAGGTAAACCACGCGATCGTTCTTCACCAGCTTGTCGGTCAGGTGGTCGTAAGCGCCATCATTGAAGATGTTGCAGTTCTGGTAGATCTCGACGAGGGCCGTCCCGCGATGCTTGGCGGCGCGTTCCAGCACATATTCCAGATGCTTTACATCGATATCCATCGAGCGGGCGACAAAGGACGCGCCCGCTGCCAATGCGAGCGTGGCAGGTCGAATCGGTTGCTCGGGCGATCCCATCGGCGTGCTCTTGGTCTTCTTGCCATGCTCACTGGTGGGGGAGTATTGGCCTTTGGTCAGCCCGTAAATGCGGTTATTGAACAGCAGCACCTTCACATCCGCATTGCGGCGCATCAAGTGAATGAAGTGATTGCCGCCGATGGATAGCGCATCGCCATCACCCGTGACCATCCACACGTTTAGATCGGGCCGCGCCAGCTTCAGGCCCGTCACCAGTGTCGGCGCGCGGCCATGGATGGAATGGAAGCCGTAGGTGTTCATGTAATACGGGAAGCGGCTCGAGCAGCCGATGCCGGAGATAAACACGGTGTTGGCGCGATCCATGCCGAGCTTGGCGCAGACCTTTTTCATCTGCGCGAGGATCGAATAGTCGCCGCAGCCGGGGCACCAGCGCACATCCTGGTCGGTGCCGTAGTCGGCAGGCTTAAGAACGTTCAACGGCTGAGAAGAAGGAGCGATGCTCATAACTGCGAACCTTAAATGTCTATTTCAATTCCATCGAATACAGCGATCTATCACCCGCGGCGGCGACTTCCATGTCGTAGGCCGTGGAGGAAGTACTGACGTTCACTTCATAAGGGCCGACGCGCCCTTCGAGGATGGCGCGAACGCCGTCAATGATTTCATGAATCGTGAACGGCTGGCCTTTCACCTTGTTCAAGCCCTTGGCATCCACGAGATAGCGATTGCGAATCAGCGAGCGCAACTGCCCGAGGTTCAGCTCGGGCACCAGCACATGCTTGAATTCCTTCAGCAGGCTCCCCAGGCGCTTGGGCAGCGGATTGAGATAGCGCAGATGGCAGGAGGAAACCTGCACGCCTTGCTTGCGAAGGTCGAGCGTGGCAGCCTTGATCGCGCCATACGTTCCGCCCCAGCCCAGCACCAGCACGTCTCCTTTTTCAGGCCCAGTCCACAGAAGATCGGGGCCGACCGGCGTGAGATTCGCGATCTTCGCGGCTCGCGTGCGAACCATGTGCTCGTGATTGGCCGGGTCATAGCTGACTGCGCCGGTGACATCCTGCTTTTCAATGCCGCCGACGCGATGCTCGAGGCCGGGCGTGCCGGGAATAGACCATGGCCGCACGCGGCGCGAGTCGCGCTTGTAGGGCATGAAGCCTTTCGCGTCGTTCTTCTCGGTCGGATGTTTGATCTCGATTTTCGGCAGCTTCTTGATGTCGGGGATCAGCCAGGGCTCTGCGCCGTTGGCCAAATATCCATCACTCAGGAAAATGACAGGCGTCATGTACTGCGTGGCAATGGTGAAGGCTTCGATGATCGCATTGAAGCAATCGGAAGGCGTTGCCGCCGCGATGACCGCGACGGGGCATTCACCATTTCGGCCATAGATCGATTGAAGCAGGTCGGCCTGCTCGGTCTTGGTCGGAAGGCCGGTGCTCGGCCCGCCGCGCTGAACGTCGATGATCACCAGCGGCAGTTCCGTCATCACCGCAAGGCCAATCGCTTCGGACTTGAGCGCCATGCCCGGCCCACTGGTGCCGGTCACACCCAGCGATCCGCCGAAGCTCACGCCGATCGCTGCCCCAACGGCGGCGATTTCATCCTCGGCCTGGAATGTAATGACTCCAAAATGCTTTTGGGCCGACAGGGCATGAAGAATGTCGCTGGCGGGCGTGATCGGATAGCTGCAATAGACCACTTCTTTGCCGGCCAAGTGACCGGCAGTGATCATGCCCAGCGCGGTCGCTTCGTTGCCGGTGATCTTGCGATAGGTGCCCGCCGGAAGCTTGGCCTTGGGCACATCATATTGCTCGGAAAAGAGCTCGGCCGTCTCACCATAGTGATAACCGGCTTTAAGTACGAGCGTGTTGGCGTCAGCGACGACTGGCTTCTTCGCGAATTTGTCCTGAATGTGCTGGATGGTCGTATCGAGCGGCCGACCGAAGAGCCAGTAAGTCAGGCCCAGCGCGAACATGTTCTTGCAGCGATCGATGTCCTTCACGCCGAGGCCAGTATCTTTGGCGGCGGCGCTGGTCAGCTTGTTGATCGGCACGCGAATGACGCGGTAGCCAGTGAGCGTGCTGTCATCGAGCGGGTTGTTTTCGTAGCCGGCCTTCTTCAAGTCGGTCGCAGTGAAGGCATCTTCATTGAGGATGACGATCCCTGATTTCTTGACCGCCTTCAGATTGGTCTTGAGAGCGGCGGGGTTCATCGCGATCAGCGCATCGACATCGTCACCGGGCGTGAAGATGTCGGTGCTGGAGAACTGGATCTGGAAGCCGCTGACGCCCGCGAGCGTGCCGGCAGGGGCGCGGATCTCGGCGGGGAAGTCGGGAAGGGTGCTGATGTCGTTGCCGATGATGGCCGATGTATCGGTGAACTGCGTCCCGGCCAACTGCATGCCGTCGCCGCTGTCGCCAGCGAAACGAATCGTTGCCGAGGGGAGGGATTGGACTGGCTTACGCCCGCCGGCAGATGGCGCCGCCGGATCATCAGTTGTCGCTTTCATGTCTTCCTTGAATCGTTGCGTACGAATGTATCGGCCCAACCGCCTTTGGTTGAATTCCCGCGCGGGCCGAATGGGGTATCCTAGCAAAGTCGCCGTGCCGGTTCTACAAGGGGAAA
>JANWHF010000126.1 GCA_025450555.1 Tepidisphaeraceae bacterium
GTTGCATCGCGTTGCATACGGCTCGAGAAGAAAATGCCCGGGGAGCCAATTTGGACTCGAGAGCCTTTGCGCGTCGTCGCCCACTATTCCTCCGTCGTATCGCCAAGGAGTAACGCCGTTTTTCCCAGGTCTTCGAGTGAGGCGGCGACAGCCGATTGCAATGTGGGCCGAAGTTGGGGGCCGGGATGAATGGTTTTTCCCTGACTGTTGATTTTCACGGCGCCCGATTCGGCCAGTTTGATCAGCGCGGAAGTCATCTGGTTCAAGTCATGCTGTCCGTCGAGCATGGGAATGATGCGCCGATCCAGATCCGAAACACGAGTCGGTTCGTGACGGAGATTGGTGATGACGTTCGATTCGGCTGCCTGAAGGCGCGCCAGTGCAGTGGCGCGAGGGCTTTGCGAAGGCGAGGCCGTACAAGGCGTCGGACAGACCGACAAATCCAACTGCGATATGCCGTAAAGTTGAAGGATCTGGAACACGGCCTTGGCGCTCGGCTCGTCATGAATCCCGGTTTCGACAGCTTGCGGCTTGCCGCGAACCAGCGAGGCAGCGGCCGCGATCAGCTCCCTGTAGGGCACGGAAGCCGGCCAGCATTTGGAGAGCGCCAGAAGGAGCGCCTTGACCACCGGTTCCGATGTGGTGGTGGTCATTCCGCGAGGACTGTGAAAGCTGACGTTCGTAGGCGAACGTACATCGGGATTCGGATCCTGGGGTTGGGCCGGCGATGAGACGTGGAGGTTGACCAGCCACCGGGAATCGAAATTCCAGTTCAATCTTAAATTGGCATGACACAATACACTGGCACGAAATGCGCGATTGCAGACGAAATCCAGATACTGTTCCTGCTCGAGCGTATTGGCCGAAACGGTCTCGATGGCCGACAGCGCCTCGCGTGCAACATGGCCCAGCGCCGGACGGCTGAATGGATTTGCTTCTCCGAGGTATTGCAGGCCTTCGGCCCCCGCTCGCTGGGCAAATTCGTGGAAATAGCATGGAGCGTTCTGATCTTCGAGGTACTCATGCGCGATGTAATAGTCCTGCTTTTGATCCGAACCGACGATCGACATTTCGCGCATGAGCAGTTGCCAGTAGGGCTCATCCAGCCTGGCCCCAGTTTGGGCAAACAAAGCGATCATGCTTCGCGCCTGCGCGGCGCGCTGCGATGGATTATCGAGCTTGCGAGTTCGATATTGCATCATGTCGCGCACGATGCTCCGCATCCGCCAGCCGGGATACGTGTTGTAGCTGACGTAGGCCAGGCCATTGGGCGACAGATGCTGCGAACAAATCTGCAGGATCTTTTTCTGTACCTCTGGCGGCACCCAGGAATAAATGCCGTGGGCAATGATGTAATCGAATTGTCCAAAATCCGGCCCAACCTGCATGAGGTCCATCGCAACGAGCTGCAGATTCGTAAGCCCAAGCCGATCTGCGATGGCCTTCCCGCCCGCGATCTGCTTCAACGATGCATCCAGTCCGACAAATTGAGAGCGGGGATAAAGCTCAGCGAGCGGCATCAGATTGCCGCCGAAGCCGCCGCCCAATTCCAAAACGCGCGCTTCGGAAGGATTCGGCGGCGTCAGGCCAAGCAGGGTTGCGAGCGTCGCCAGCCGCTCGGGCCGGCTGTGCGGGTACGGCGCGCTTTCGTAAGGCAGCAGATCGTAGGAGGTTGTACCCTGGCCGAGCACATCCTTTTGCGCGGAAGCAGCCTCGGCGTGATGCCCCTTGTTTTCGCCCGGCAGGACGTCCGACATGATGCGTTCTCCAGCGATAGCAACAACAGGTTCAAAAGCCGTGTTAGATTACACGTGCTACTACAAATTACTGCAACCGGGCTTGTTATTTGCTTTTACCGAACGCCGGATATGATCCGCCGCAAATGAGGATAGGCAATGAGTAATCCGACGTTGGATCTGGCGTTTCAATCGGCGGTGGGCCATGCCAAGGCAGGCCGGCTGTCCGAGGCTGAGTCGTTGTGCCGGGAGATTCTGTCTCACGATTCGGCTTATGCGCCCGCGTGGCATCTTAAAGGCACGCTGCTCATGTCGGCTGGGCAGCCCGACAAAGCAGAAGAGGCTTTTCAGAAGGCCGTCGAGTTGGAGCCGTCCAAGGCGCGCTATCAGAACGAACTTGGCGTGGCGCAGGCGATGCAGGGGAAGCTGGATGCCGCGATCGTTACCTTTTCCCGGGCGATCGATGCCGAGCCCTCCGATGCGCTGGGATATTACAACCTCGGCTACGCGTACGAGCGCTCGCGCCGCTGGGATGGAGCGATCGCGGCTTATCAAAAAGCGATTGCGATACGGCCGCAATATCCGCAGGCGCTCAACAACCTGACGCATGTCCTTCGGCAGGCGGGTCGCACCGCGGAGGCGATCGAGGCCGGGCAAAAGGCGATCGCGCTGCAACCGAATTTTTTTGAAGCGCATCTCAACCTCGGCAATGCGCTGCTTCAGCAGGGCATGGCGGGACAGGCCGTGGCGATTTACCAGCAGGCGATCGCGCTGCGCCCGGCTTCGCCCGAAGCCTACAACAATCTGGCCAACGCTCTGAATCAAGCCGGGCAGACCGACGAGGCGATTGAGGATTACAAAAGGGCCGTAGCGCTTCGGCCCGACTTTGCCGGCGCACTGACGAACCTCGCCAATCTTCTCCAGGAAAGGGGCGACTTCGACGGCGCCCTCGCGTCGCTCAATCGCGCCTTGGCGCTGCAGCCCGGTAACGCGAGCATTTACAACAGCATTGGCAGCACGCTGGGCTCGCAGGGGCGCCTGGATGAATCGATCGACGCATTGCGGCGGGCCATCGAACTTCGCCCCGACTACCACGAGGCAAGGCTCAATCTCGCGCACGCGTATCTGGCTCAAGGCGATTTTGCCAATGGGCTTCCCCTTTATGAATCGCGCGCGAGGGTCGGGGCTCCAATCGATTTGAGGAGCCCCGCTCCGCTATGGGATGGCCAGGACCTTCAGGGCCAGCGGATCCTGCTGCAGACCGAGCAGGGACTGGGCGACATCATTCAGTTCGTCCGGTATGTTCCGATGGTGCGCGAGAAAGGCGGGAAGCCGGTGATGCGGGTCCCGAAGTCGCTGATTGAATTGCTGCGCGGGCAGTGCGAAATCGAACAGGTGGCAGGCATTGATGAGCCGGCGCCTTCGGCCGATGTTCAATATCCGCTCTTAAGTCTGGCGAATCTTTTCCAGACGCGGCTGGAGACGATTCCGGCGAAGGTGCCCTACCTTTCGGCTGATCCAACGCTCGTGGAAGAGTTCCGCAATCGTATTGATCCCCATTCATTCAACATCGGCTTGAACTGGGCCGGAAAGGCAGTTCCCGATCGGCGTCGATCATTTCCGCTATCTGCTCTCGCTCCTTTGGCTGAAATCGAAGGCGTGCGATTCCACAGCCTGCAAAAAGGTCCGCAGGTGACGGAGGTTTTCCGTCCGCCATTTGGGATGGAGCTGTCAAACTTACTGGCCGAGTTCGAAGACTTTGCCCACACCGCCGCCCTGATGGCCAACATGGATTTGATTATCACCTGCGACACATCGGTCGCCCACCTGGCCGGCGCGATGGGATTACAGACCTGGATTCTTCTACCCTTTGCTGCCGACTGGCGGTGGCTGCGCAATCGCAGCGACTCGCCGTGGTATCCCACTGTCAAGCTATTTCGCCAACCTAAAACCGGGGATTGGACAAGCGTTATCGCGGAAGTGAGCGACGCGATGCGAAGCATTGCAAATAAAGAGCCGCGCACGAAGTAAGCGGATTTGGCGCGCGACCACTGCGTTACGCGAGCTGCGCAAGCGCGCGACCAGATCGCGTAAGCCGATCCGGAGTACAGACCTCGCGCCGCAAACACGACCACACAACTTCTACAGAATCCGCTTACTGCGTGCGCGGCTCTTTAAGTTCGTGATTTGCGATGGGCGGGCAACTCACAGATCACCACAGGATCTTGCCGAGCTTCTCGCGCTTATCGACGATGAATTTGAGATGATGTTCGAGGTGCTTGGTGGACTTTTCAACGATCTCCTGCAAGCGCAGTGGACCGGCCTGGCTGTGGTTACCGGTTCGTTCGAAGGCTTTATCAGGCAGCGACCGCAGCACGCGCGCCATCTGTCGGCGAGTCAGCTCGATCATCTTTGCCGCCTCGTCGGCTGATTGATCGTGATAAGCAAGGTGCTTGGTCCATCGCGTTTCATCGAAGGCAAGCAAGGTGGGATTGTCTTCGGCGATGATCCGCTTCATCCGATCGGCAAGCACCTGCTCGGTGTCGGCAAGGTGCAGCACGATCTGCTGGATCGACCAGGTGCCGGGAACCGGAAAGGCCATCAGATCGTCTGGCTCGAGCCCTTTGATCGCTTCGGCGACATGCCGGCCGCTGTTTTCATACGCGTCGATAAAGGATCGATCCATGGCCAAAGCCTCCAGAAAACCGCGCATCTAAAAAATCCGATGCGGTCAATTATAGCTCGCGGTCGGCAGACAGATCGCCGCCCCTTCGCTACAATACCCGCGGCCTTAAAACAGGGCGATTAACTCAGCGGCTAGAGTACGTCGTTTACACCGACGGAGTCGGGGGTTCGAATCCCTCATCGCCCATTTCCTTCCTTTATCAATTTTTT
The DNA here is from genome assembly GCA_025450555.1 of Tepidisphaeraceae bacterium. Classification (GTDB taxonomy): domain Bacteria; phylum Planctomycetota; class Phycisphaerae; order Tepidisphaerales; family Tepidisphaeraceae; genus JANWHF01. The sequence goes on from JANWHF010000126.1 coordinate 4,632, forward strand.
ATCTGCTTAAATGGGCCAAAACAGTTCCACTTGCCTTGCGATGGCCGCGCTTGGTTCTGTATAAGAAGCAGTCGCGGAATTCTCGCGCGGAGGCGACAGGGATGTCCATCGAGCTATGCGTGCTGGCCAGCGGGTCGGCGGGAAATTGCAGCGTCGTGCGGACGCCGGCCGGCGTCATGCTGATCGATGCCGGCATCGGTCCGCGCACCGCTGCGCAGCGCATGCAGGGGACCGGCGTGGTGCCGGCCGACGTCTCCGTCGTCCTCCTGACCCATCTCGATCGCGATCATTTCAGTCCCACGTGGGCCGCCACGCTTGCGCGAAATGACGCAACGATTTATTGCCATTCGACCAAGATTAATGAGCTGCGCCGCTCGCTGGATGAAGCGGGCGATGAACTTGACATTCGAACATTCGATGGAGATTCATTTCAGCCCATCGATGGCCTCTGGGCGCGGCCTATTCATCTTCAGCATGATCAGGAAGGCTCCCATGGATTCGTGCTGGAAGGGTTCGGAAATCGAGTTGGCTACGCGACCGATTTGGGCAGTGTTCCGCGCCATTTGCTCCAGCATTTTTGCGATCTGGATCTGCTGGCGTTGGAAAGCAATTACGATCGCCAGATGCAGCTCGACAGCGCCCGGCCATGGTTCCTCAAACAGCGAATCATGGGCGGCCATGGGCATTTGTCGAATGAGCAGGCTTTCGATGCGGTTCGGCAGGCATTGGATCAATGCGAGCGGCGCGGCAGGCCGCTGCCGCGGTATATCGTCCTGCTGCATCGTAGCCGGCAGTGCAATTGTCCAAGGCTCGTGCGACAAATCTTTTGCCGTGACGTGCGCATCGGGCCGCGATTAATATTGGCCGAGCAGTATGAGCGCACGGATTGGTTGCGGCCGGGATACTTGAAAGCTGCCGCGGGCGAGCAACTGATGCTGGCTTGGGGATGAGGCACATCGAGGGATTCGTTCGAGCGGGCGAAAGGAACTGAAAGAGCTATGGGCAACGCGAGGATTCCGGCGGCTTTCCATGCGGTCGTCTGGATGGCTCTTGCCGCGCTGACAGTCGTCGGCTGCCAGCAGGAACGGCCGATCGCTTATACCATCGATGCGAAGTATTCGGTGAGCGATCCGCAGTTTGAGCGAACGATGGGCAGCCTGCCCGGAACGCCCATCATGCCTGGCAATCAGATTGTGGCTCTCATCAATGGCGACGCGAGTTTTTCTGCCATGCTCGATGGCATCCGGTCGGCGCGCAAGACGGTTAACTTCGAAACCTACGTCTATTGGAAATCACGAATTGGCAATCAATTCGCGGAAGCCTTTGCCGATCGCGCGCGGGCGGGAGTCAAGGTCCATGTGCTGCTGGATGCCGTCGGCGCAAGCAAGATCGATCCACACACCGTCAAACGCATGACCGACGCGGGTGTGGACGTGCGCTTTTATCATTCATTTCGCTGGTTCGATCCGTTTTCTTATGCGCAGCTCGATCACCGCACGCACAGAAAGCTGCTGATTGTCGATGGAAAACTCGCCTTTACCGGCGGCACCGGAATCGCCGACGAATGGGCCGGCGATGGCCCGCGCACCGGCGGGTGGCGCGACACCAATTATCGGGTCACCGGCCCAGTTGTCGCGGAAATTCAGGCTGCCTTTTCCGAGAATTGGATGCTCACGACGCAAGTTGTCCTGACCGGCGACGATTACTTCCCCAGCCTCGTGCCCACCGGAGAGCAACTGGCGCAGGTCTGCAAAAGCACTGATCGCGAAGGCAGCGAAAATATGGAATTGATCATGCTGCTGTCGATCGATGCAGCCGCTCATGATCTGCGCTTGGAAAGCCCTTATTTCGTCCCGGATGCACTGACGCGCAAGGCGCTGATCCGCGCGAAAAAACGTGGGGTGAGAGTTCAGATTATCGTGCCGGGTAAAAAGATCGATGAGCAAGTCGTGAGAAGGGCGTCGCGCGCAACATGGGGCGGCCTGCTCTCGGCGGGAATCGAAATTTATGAATACCAGCCGGTCATGATTCACAGCAAACTGCTGATCGTGGACGACCGCTGGGTCTCAGCCGGCTCGGCCAACATGGACAATCGTTCGTTCCGCATCAACGACGAAGCGAATCTGAATGTGCTCGATCAAAAATTCGCAGAAAGCCAGATCCGCATGTTCGAGGATGACAAGGGCCATACGAAGCAGATCACGTACGAGAACTGGGCCGATCGACCGCTGGGCGAGAAGATCCTAAACCATCTTGCGAATTTGCTGGGGGGAGAGCTCTGATTTGCAAATTACGATTTTCGCGTGATTGATGCCGTGAAGGTCACTCCGGCCCGACTTCCAGCATAGTTTCAGAGGGAAACGAGCTGCGTCCTCGTTTCGCTCGGCCCGACTTCCAGCATCACCATTGTCAGGTCATCGCGCGGCTCAAGGCTGCCGCTTTCGCAATCGACGCTCCGGGCAAACTCGGCCATCAGGTCCTGCGTGTTCATGCTGCTGCGCGCAAGCAACTCGCGGCGCCAGCGAAGCGCATCGTCGTCGCTGTTGCCATCTCCGAAGGCCACTTCGATGCCATCGGTAAAGAGCAGCATCCTGTCGCCGGGATGAAGCTGAATGGAGCTGTTGGCGTAATGCTCGTCGGGGAAGATGCCCAGCAGGCTGCCTTGCGTCTGCGCCATTTCATGGCTTCCATCGGCATGCAGTACGATCGGCGCCGGATGGCCCGCGCAGGCGAGCTTCACGACAAGCGTCTGCACATCGATCATGCCATACAGTGCAGTGGCAAATGTGGCCTGTGATAAATGCTGATCGAGCAGCGCTTCGTTGAGTCTCGCCAGCGATTCGCCTGGCTCGAGAAGACGGTAGCCGCCCTGGAGAATTTGCTTGGTCTCCAATGCATGCTTGATGAACATCGTCAGCAGCGCGGCGGGCATGCCATGCCCGACAGCATCGGCGATGTAGAATCCAACGTGCCGCTCGTCGAGGCGCATCACGTCATACAGATCGCCGCTGACGTAGCCCGCCGGTCGGTAGAGCGTGTGAAAGCGCACGTTGCCGAGCTTCGGCAAAGTCTTGGGCAAAAAATCCTGCTGGAGCCGGGCGGCAAGGCGCAGCTCTTCATCGAGCCGGTGCATGTAAAAATTGAGTGTGTCGTCGCGCCGGCGAAGCAGCGTCAGCTCATCCTTCAGCGAGTCCATCTCGCGCTGAACTTCATCAAGCTGACTCAGGATGGCTGTGGGTGCTTCGAGAAGATTATGCGTGACCTGATCGAGAACCTGGGGAGTGATGGCCGGAGTCTGTGGCGTTGTGCCAAGAGATGAAGCATGTTCCTGCGTGCTGGCCATTTCCCTTGCCCTCCGCTGGCGTGGCCCTGAAAACCGATTCCTTCTGGGACCGAGTATCTTGCCACCTGTTAACAAGGTCGGTTTAAACCGTCGGAACCTTTACCGGACAATTAGGCGCACGCTGAATTAGCGGACGTGAGGCAGATCAATATATCTGGAATGCGCCTGTTTGCCCGACTAGACTTCACTTGCGATGGCCGAAGGTCCCAGCATTTTTCCAAATCTTCCGCGCGTAGCGGCCGTGAAACAGGATGCGCTGCCCTACGAGCCGGTCTGCGCGATCTTCAGGCGATACCTGCACGGCAGCAAGCTGAAATTCACGCCCGAACGAGCGATGATTCTGGATGCCGTCCTCCGCCAAAAAGGTCTGTTCGAGGCTGAGAAGCTGCTGTCAGAACTGGATCGGCTTGGCCATCGCGCGAGCCGGGCGACGACCTATCGCACGCTCAGTCACCTCCAGGATGCCGGCATCCTCAAACAGGTGTTTTTCGACAACAAGCAGTCTTATTATGAAGTGATCGCCGGTCGGCAGGCCTATGACTACCTCATCTGCGTGGCGACCGGACGGGTCATCGAGTTCAGCAGCGAAAAGGTTCGTAAGCTGCGCGAGGAAATCTGCCGGGAACATGGCTATTCGCCGTTATCGCATCAATTTCACATCTTTGGATTGAGTCCGGAAGCGGCTGCCGAGCAGGCGCGGGAACGACCAAGTGGCGAAGAGTCTAATGCGCAAAAGAAATAGTCTGCGGCGCTAACTCAGCTTGCTGCACAGCCTAAATGATTAGCACATCGCAATGAAGGTGGCGAGGGCGAGAACGGCGATCTTCACTTTCTTCTGCCAAAAGACGCGAGTCGAGAGATAAGCCATGAACACTCCTAACCGGAGTGATCAATTGCCGTGCCATCGTCGACGCGGCGGGTGATATCGGCCGGATCCTCGCGAAGCATGACGATTTTTCCCATGGAAACCCACGCCTGAGCGATCCCATCCGTCGGCCTGTCGCAGGCCATTTATTCTAGATGTTGAGCACTCGCAACATCCCTCCAAACCCTTCCCCAATCACTGTTGCATTTCTACAACATGCGTTAGCAAAATCTTTGCCCCAGGGGTTGGCATGCATATATGCAGCATCCTAGAATTGTACGGTAGAAGGTCTGACCGGTAGCGCAGGATTGCCGCGGCACATTTATCTTGTAAATTGCTTTACAATAGGTCCTTGTGCCGATACATCGGGCATGATCCCGTCCGCCGGACATGGCAGCAATTTTCTTCAATTAATCAGCGTTCCGTCCGACCTTCTGCCTTGCTTGTTCGTACAAGTTTCATAGTTGTAAAGATTGAATCAATTCGGATCATCAATTGCAGGAGAGAAGAAAGTGACAGCGACCGCCCGCGAACAAAACTCCGTCGTCCAGCTTCTCGAAAGCCTGAAAAAGGCTGTTCCTTTTACCAGTGGCCTGGTCTTGACGACCGTTCCCAGAGGGGGCTTGCAGATCGCACAGCCCGCAAATGCCCCCGAGGATCTTCTGAAGTCTTATGCCAAAGGCTTTCATGCCAGCGACAAAATGAGCTGGCAGGCAATCTTGAAGCATAAGGCGGTTCGACCTCTGGATGTGTACAGCCGCGAGGAATACGCTTCGACGCCCTACTTCCAGGAGCTGCTCCAACCCCAGGAATTGAAATACGCCATCGCGCTTCCTTTGGCCGCGCCGGTCCTCGAAGGATATCCCGGCGTCGTCCACGTGCTGCGATCGGAAGAAGATGGTGACTTCACCGCGACCGAGGTGCATCAGCTCATGACCGCTGTATCGCACTTTGATCAGAGCCGGGAGAAGGCCCGCCAACGCAATCGTGGTTCGGGTACGCCCGGCCGTTTCGAAGAGCAGATGCCGGCTACGCATGTCTGCATCGTCGATGCCAGGCTTCGGCCCCATTTAGGCGGCGCAGAATTTAACGCGCTTGATTCTCGCCTCAAGCAGCAGGCGATGGAGCAGGCCAAGCGCCGCATGCATCAGCTCAATGGCCACGGGTTCATCGGCGATCGTCTTCAGATTGCCGACTCGCATGGCGACATGTGGATCTTCCGCCTGGTGACCTACAAGAATTACCCGGCTCTTGGCGAAGGACCTTTTGTGTTCTTCTGTCTTCAGCCGGACGTGCAGGATTGGGGCGCAGTCAAGCCGCAGGATTTCCATGCGGATGAAGAGCTGGCTCGCCTGATTCCCGCGATGAAGTTCATGCAGGAGAATTTCAGCCGGGGACCGACGCTGGTGGAAATCTCCAAAATGGTGCACCTGAGCCCATTCCATTTCCATCGCCGATTTTCTGAGCTTCTGGGCCTGACGCCCAAGCAGTTCCTGCTTGATTGCCAGATCCATCAGGCCAAGACGGACCTGCTGGGCCGCGACAAGGAACTCGCAACGATCGCCAAGGAATGTGGCTTTGCTCACCAGAGCCACTTCACGAGCCGATTCAAGCAGGCCACGGGGCTGACCCCTACGCGCTGGCGTCGCATGGTCCTCCGTCGGCAGGAAGAATCGGCAAATTGAAGTTTCGATAATCGCAAATGTAATCGAATGAAGGCGCAGGCCAGGCGAGTCAGCATGACTCGCCTGGCCTTTTCATCGATAGTTCAGATCAGGATGCTGCTGCCCGATTTTGAGCAAATTGCGTGAATCGCGTGGGATTGACATCTTCTGCCCCGGCCGTAGGATACCGCGACTCGTTTCGCAACGACGGGCGTCGTCGAGAGGTCCGGCAACGGTGCCGGAAGGGTAGGCGAAGCGGGCCGGTTCGCGGTTTTAACCGGCTCGGGCCTGCGAAACGTTTAACCGCGATTGGTCATGCCCCAGCGCATTTGCGTGCGAGCGATGCTTGCCGATGCGGGTATCTTCAATCGCATGCGAATAAACTAAAAGCCAGGCTGCTGCGTTTGCCTCATCCCCTCAAGTCAGCAGATTGGCCCGTGGTGTAACGGTAGCACAGCAGGTTTTGGTCCTGCTTGTCTAGGTTCGAATCCTAGCGGGCCAGTATTTCAATTTGGCTATCTAACGCTGTCGAATTGGTATGTCCTCAGTCGCTATTATTCTCGCCGCCGGTAAGAGCACCCGGATGAAATCGCGCCGGCCCAAGCCGCTGCATGAAATCTGCGGCAAGCCGATGCTGCATTACGTGCTCGATGCCTGCTACGGTGCGGGATGCAGTCATGTGCTGGTCGTGGTCGGCCATGGCAAAGACGTGGTCATCAGCCAATTCGAAGGCGATCGACGGATTGTGTGGATCGAGCAGACCGAGCAGCTTGGCACCGGCCATGCCGCGCGGATGTGCGAACCCTGGCTGCGCGAGCACAGCAAGGGCGACGTGTTTATCCTGGCTGGCGATGGGCCGTTGATCCGGGCCGAGGTATTGCGAACGCTGCAACATGCTCATCACGAAGATCATGCCGCGGCCAGCATGGCGACCGCGATCCTCGAAGATCCAACGGGTTACGGGCGCGTCATTCGCGACGGCGATGGCAATTTCGTCGAGATCGTCGAGCAGATCGATTGCACGCCGGAACAGCGCGATATACGCGAAGTTTTTCCCAGCTATTACTGCGTTCGCAATGAAGAGCTGCTCTTCGCCCTGTCGAAGCTCAAGAACGAAAACAAGAAGGGCGAATATTACCTGACTGACGTTTACGGCATCCTTCGTGCATCGGGCAAAAAAGTGCTGGCAGTGCAGGCGGTCAGCGCCGAAGACGTGCTGTCGGTCAACAGCCGCGATCAGCAGGCGCAGGTCGACGCCATCATGCAGGACCGTATCCAGCGGCAGATCCTTCAGAGTGGCGCGACCATCGTCAGCGGCGTTAATACCTACATCGAAGCCGGCGTCAGTGTCGGGACGGACACGGTGATCGAGCCGTTCACTTATATTGGCCGGGATTCGAGCATCGGCCCCGACTGCGTGATCGGACCGTTTGCCAGCGTCCCGTCCGAAAGCGTGGTGCCGGAGAGATCGGTTTTGGCCGGGCATGTTTCCAGCGAGAGGTTCAACGGCTGAATTAGCGTTTATGTCGCACATTGATGCAGACAAGTTGAAGGTCTTCACTGGCCGGGCGCATCCGGAGCTGGCGCAGCGGATCTGCAATTATCTGCAGATTCCGATGGGGCGCGGGCGCACGGAGCTGTTTCCCGATGGCGAATTGATCGTCAAGGTGGACGAGGATGTGCGCGGCCGCGATTGCTACATCATTCAGCCCACGAGCCATCCGGTGAATGCGTACCTGATGGAGCTGATGATCTGGATCGATTGCCTGAAGCGCGCCAGTGCCCAGCGCGTGACGGCAGTGATCCCCTACTTCGGCTACGCCCGCCAGGATCGCAAGGACGAAGGACGTACGCCAATCACTGCCAAGCTGGTGGCCAATCTGCTGGAGCGCGCGGGAGCCGATCGCGTGGTGTCGGTCGATCTTCACGCGGCCCAGGTGCAGGGATTTTTTGATATCCCGGTGGATCATCTGAGCGCCTCCCCGGTGCTGATCAAGTGGTTCAAGAGCCTGAAGCTGGAGAATCGCGTGTTTGTGTCGCCGGACGTTGGCAACGTGAAGCGGGCGCAGGTCTATGCCAACAAACTTGGCGGCGAAATCTGCATCATCGACAAGCGCCGCAAGAGCGGCTCGGAGACGACTGCCGCCCACATCATCGGCGACGTGGCCGACAAGAACGTGATGATCATCGACGACATGATCACCACCGCCAGCACGGTGACCAAGGCAGTCGACATCCTGCGCGACAACGGCGTGAAGGAAATTTATATCGCCGCCACGCATGCGGTCTTCGCACCGCCTGCATTGGAGCGATTGGCCAATTGCGATTTCACGAAGATTGCCGTCACCGACACGATCCCGATCGGCACCCGCGCTGAGCCGATCAAGGACCGTCTGGTGGTGCTGGAAGTGGCCGACCTGCTGGGCGAGGCAATTCACCGCATTCACCACAATGAATCGGTGAGTGCTCTGTTCCGCAAGGATGGGAAGGATGGCGGCGCGCGCGATTGAGGATAAATGATTTCGCGGCGTCCGGCTGCTGGCGACGCGATTGAAATGGCCTTCGGTTTTGAATCAGCAGCTTGCAAGAGAGAACTTTAAATAAGTTGGAGCCAATATGGCACAGACCATTACCCTTAATGCCAGCCCCCGTACCCAACTCGGTTCGCGCGCCAACAAGCGCCTGCGCGACTCGGGCCAGATTCCCGGCGTGATCTACGGCCACAAGGAAGAAGTGGTGACCGTGACGCTGCCGAAGAAGGAAATCACCAATCACCTGCACCAGGGCGCGCACCTGTTCGAGCTTGCGGTGGACAGCCGGCGCGAAACGGTGCTGATCAAGGAAGTGCAGTTCGATCACCTGGGCATCGAGATCATCCACCTCGATTTTGCCCGCGTCGATCTGAATGAGCGCGTGACCGTGACGGTGCCGCTCGAACTGCGTGGAACGCCCAAGGGTGAAGAAGAAGGCGGCGTGCTGCAGCAGATCATCAGCGATCTGGAAATCGAATGCCTGGTGACCGACATCCCCAACGTGATTCGGCACAACGTGTCGGAGCTGGGGCTGGACAGCGTGCTGCATGTGAAGGACCTGCAACTGCCACCAAACGTGCGGGCGCTGCAGGATGGTGAACAGATTGTGGCGACGGTGCGCGAGATTCAGGAAACGGCCGAGGCGGCTGCGACCGAGGAAGCGGCCGAGCCGGAGTTGATTGGCCGCAAGCCCGAGGAAGGCGAAGCTGCCGAAGGCGCAGCGGAAGCGGAGAAGAAGTAAGAGTAACGCGATGCATCTGGTTGTCGGGTTGGGAAATCCTGGTCGCCAGTATGTGGGCACGCGTCACAACATCGGCTTTGACGTGGTGGACCATCTCGCGGTCCGGCTGGGATGGATCGCCACGGCTTCGCAATTCGATTCGCTTTCGCGGTCGAATTTCGAAGGGCTGACGATGGATGGTACGATGACGCTGGCCGATGGCGGCCGCGAAAAGGTGCTGCTGCTCAAGCCGCTGACGTATATGAACCTCAGCGGCCAATCGGCGCAGGCGGCGATGGCCTTTTATCAGCTCGGACCGGCCGACGCGATGTTCGTGCTGGACGACCTGGCGCTGCCTTGCGGAAAAATCCGCCTGCGGTCCGGTGGAAGCAGTGGCGGACACAATGGCCTGCGCGATGTCGAGCGGGCACTGGGAACGGCACAGTATCCGCGGCTTCGGTTGGGCGTTGACGCCCCGCCGCCCAATGTGCCGGGCCGCGATTATGTGCTGGGACGATTCGATCCCGCCCAGCGGCAGAAGATGGACCCGGCCGTCGATCGAGCGGCATCGGCGATCATTGAATGGATCGATCGCGGAATCGCGTCGGCAATGAATAAGTTCAATGCCGACGGCAATAATTAATCTTCCGGCGCCGAAGCGCCGGTTGCGGACGTGAAGCGTGTTTGAGTGTTTTAACCTGGCGGTCGGATGAACCGGCCAAAACCCATGCTAGGGAGTCTTTAGAATATGGCAGAATCCAAAAGCAAACGTGTAGCGATCGAAAACCAGTACGAGGCGATGTTCCTCTTTGGTCAATCGGCGGCGGCCGATGTGGAGCATTCGATTCAGACGGTGCGCACGATGATCGAGCGCCACGGCGCGAAGATCCTGGTGCTCAAGCGATGGGACGAGCGCAAGCTGGCCTATGAACTCAAAGGTCAGAAGCGCGGGACCTATATCATCGCCTTCTTCAAGGCTCCGGGCGTGGCAGTCACGCAGATCGAGCGCGACGTGAACCTCAGCGAAGAGGTGTTGCGCGTGCTGATCACCCGAGCCGACCATCTCAATCAACAGGAGATGGAATCGGTCGAGCCGCAGCCGATCATCCGCGAAGAGCGGCCGAGCTGGGAGCGCGATGACCGGCCCCGCCGAGACGATCGCGGCCCTCGCGATGATCGAGGTCCACGCGATGATCGAGGTCCTCGTGAAGACCGTGGCCCACGCGAAGATCGTGCTCCGCGCGCCCCGCGCCACGAAACGCCCTCGCCCGAGGCGGCAGTCGGAAAAGAATAATTCGGCCCAATTCATGGGAATTGAATCGCGATTTTTGGAGGTCCTGCGATGGCAAGCTTCAACAAAGTGATCCTGCTGGGCAACCTCACGCGCGACCCGCAGCTTAAATACCTGCCGAGCCAGACGGCGGTCGCGGAATTTGGCATCGCCTGCAATCGCAAGTTCAAAAGCGCGGCAGGCGAAGATCGCGAAGAAGTCACCTTCGTGGACATCACCGCCTTTGGAAAGCAGGCGGAGCTGATCAACCAGTATTTCACGAAGGGCAAGCCGATCTTCATCGAAGGCCGGCTGAAATTCGATTCCTGGGAAGACAAGCAAGGCGGCGGCAAGCGCAGCAAGCTGACCGTCGTTCTCGAGGGATTTCAATTCATCGGTGGCCGGGATGGTGGTGGCGGCGGAGGACGATCGCAGGGACATGAAGGCGGCACGGACGAAGGCGGCCCATCCGCTCCGCCGCAGCGCGGGCCGAGCCGGCAGAGTTCACCGCAGGCGCCACAGGCGCAACCGCCTTTTGGCGACGAACAGCAGTTCAAGGATGACGATATCCCGTTCTAAGATCAAAGAAGTACATCAGTAAGTTCAAAACGCAATCGTTTTTTCAGAGGCAATCATGGCAAACGTCAAGCTTCTTCTCAAGGAATCGATCAAACATGTCGGGCGCGTCGGCGATGTCGTCGAGGTGTCGTCCGGCTATGCCCGTAATTACCTGCTGCCCAAGGACCTGGCAGTCCAGCCGACCCCGGCCAACGTGAAGCGGGTCGAGGCCCGCCGGATGGAAATCGAAAAGCAGGAGCGCGAGCGCCGCGATCAGCAGCAGAAGATGATCGATCAGCTCAAGGCGGTCGAAGTTCATCTCGAGCGTCGGGCCAACGAGCAGGGACACCTGTTTGGATCGGTCACGGCGACCGACATCGCCAAGCAGCTCCAGGCCCAGGGCTTCAATGTGCTGGCTGAAGACATCAATCTGCCGGGCCGTCTTGATCGCATCAGCGACTATTCGGTGCAGGTGAAGTTCGCGGAAGACCTGACGACCGACTTGAAGGTATGGGTCCACGCCGATGCCGAGAGCAAGGCTACGATCGAGGCTCATGCCAAGGCGCAGCAGGTGGCGACGCAAAACGAAGGTTGATCGGCAGCTTGAGCATTTAACTGAAGATGATCGGGGCGGCTCTTTTGAGCCGCCCGATTTTTTAATGCGCGATTGTTTATCCACTCCGGGGCCACACCGGCCTCATCCACATTGCTCCTCCTTTCGCCTGACGCTATTCTCCACTTTGGGTTCGCCCCGCCGGGGCTTCATTTCTACATCTTTTTTTCCGGAGGTTTGCAATGCGTAAGCGTTACGTTGCCGCGCTGGGTCTCGCTTTGGCCGCTGGTGTGGCGGCACAGTCACGGGCTTCGATTTATCTGGAATATCCGGGGATCAATGGTCCGGTCGCCGCTCCGGGATTTGCAGGAGATATACAGCTTCTGGACTTCGCTCTTGCAGATAGTCGAGCAATCTCTTCTCCAACTGGCGGATCGACAGATCGTGAATCTTCAGCGCCGAAATTCAGTGATGTTTCAATGGATGCCAATGGCAGCAGCGCATCCGTGCAGTTGCTGCAGGCGAGCGTCGAGGGCGAGGGACAGTCGGTGAAAATGTTCATCACTCAACCGTTCGGCAAGAACCCGAATCAGACCTTTGCTGAGTGGGATTTCAGCAACGCCATGATTTCCAGCTATTCCACGGGCTCGGCTGGAGGCGTTCCGGTGGACCATTTCACGTTGAACTTCACGGCTTTTACCTATACCTGGACCAATTACGACTCGGTAACGGGTGCTCAGACGGGGACCGTGAAATACGGTTATGACATGGCGACGGCCAAGTCGACGATTGCCTCGGAGGGAGACACCAGCGGGTTTTCGCTGGTGAGCGCCGTGCCGGAACCGCTTTCGGCTGGGGTTTTTGCTCTGGGGCTTCCGCTGCTGCTTCGCCGGCGTCGGCGAACAATTGCCCTTTGAACAGGCGCGCGTGAATAGGCTGTGAACAACTTGTCCCTGCCAAAGCTTTATGTTTGGCGGGGGCACTTTTTTTCATAGAAGACACGCGGCTTTGCAAACGCCCTGCGTTCGTTCAGCATCGACCAAACTTTTCCAGAACCTGTAGTGCGCCAGCCGATTGGTTGTTAGAATGTTGTTTGGATGGCTTAAAGGCTTAAAAGTTCAGGGAAGACGGCCATGAGTCAACTCATCGATCCTGCTCTCGCTCGCCAGTTCGACAAGCTCCCGCCTCACGATATCGAAGCCGAGATGTGCATGCTGGCTTCGATGCTTCTCGACAAGGAGATGATCGGCAACATCGTGCAGATCGTCGATCGCGAGGCGCTTTATCAGGCCGATCACCAGATCATTTTCGATATCGTCGTGAAGCTCTACGAGCAGAACCGCGCGATCGATGCGGTCATTCTGCGAGATGAGCTGAAGAAGCGTAATCTTTATGAAGAAGTGGGCGGCACTGAATACATCGCCGCGATTCTGGGGAAGGTGCCTTCGTCAGCCCATGGCGTGCATTACGCGGGCATCGTTCGGGAAAAGGCGCTGCTGCGCCAGTTGATCGCCGCCAGCAACGATATTCTCCGCGACGCTTACGCGCCGCATGAGAAGGCCGATCTGGTTCTGGACAAGGCCGAGAAAAAGATCTTCGAGATCGCGCAGCAGAAGGTCAGCGGCGCGATGGTGCCGATGGAGAAGGTGCTGCACGAAGTCTTCGA
>JANWHF010000127.1 GCA_025450555.1 Tepidisphaeraceae bacterium
CGCACGCATCGGCTTTTTGCCGACACCATCGTCCAAACTTATCGCGACAGCCTCGATTGCCCGGGGCTGAACGGCCTGCGCGAAATCGACGATGTTCTGGCCGGACATAAAGGGGCCGGGCAATTCAATCCTCGATATTGGTTTGTACTGACTGAGCGCGGCGTCGGTCGCGGCGCCCTCTTGCTGAGCAAAATCGCCGGCATCAACGCGGCAGAACTGGTTTACCTCGGCCTTGTGCCTGAAGCGCGACGGCGCGGACTGGGTGAAGTGCTCATGCATCAGGCGATCGCCAGCACATCGGAAATGGGAGCAACGCGGCTTTCAATGGCGGTCGATTCGGCCAATGTGCCGGCGATGAAACTTTATTGCCGCTTCGGCGCTGCGCGCGCGGGGAGCAAGATCGCGATGATGCGGCTTCTTTCTCGATGATTGTTATGGGACACACAATTGCCGGCCAAAGTTGTCCACGACTTGTTCACGCGGCCGATAACTTTGTGCATCACTGGTTGAACAAAAATTTTTGTTCTTCTGTGTCCCCCGCATTGGCCGATGGTTGTGTCGATGTGGACCGGAAATCCGGTAAAGTCGGCCTTGTCAGTACAGCTTCGCCTGATTAGATTCTCGAACACTCGATTCAGGGATGATGACGGTTGGGTCAAGGGAAGATTTGGCTGCAAGGAATCGCGGGAAGATTTCGGGCATGCAGCCAGGCCTCGAGATTCACATCGGAAGGATTCGACGCAACACGGACGGACATTCCAGGCAGGATGCCGAAGTCGCCACTTGAGTGAAACGCTTCGAACGACATTCGTCTCGAAGCGTGGCGGAACGGGCCCATGGTGAGGCTGCGCATTGACGCACCTTTCCAGGGCGTGGGCCGCGCTCTTGCCCTCAGGGGCATTGGGCGCGAATCGGACGGGCAAGTCTTACCGGGCACGGAAGCATCGAAGCTTCCCTCGTAAGGCCACATCGCTTGGAAGGAGTGCGACGTGAGCTGCGTTAGCGCAAATGATTTGCAGCTTGCGCGTTTGGCAGACGCCATCGCGCAACGGGTTGGGCAGCAACGGTTCCACGTCTGGTTTAACAATTCAACGCGGCTGGATCTCCGGCAGGACGGACTGGAGATTGCCGTTCCCAATGATTTCATCGGCGAATGGATCGGCAAGAATTTCACGAGGCCGATCCAGGAGGCGGCGCACGACGTGCTCGGCACGCCGTTGACTGTGCGGTTCTCGGTCGTGCCTGAGCTTTTTGAAACCGAGTCGCGCGAGAAGGCGGATGGTGGGGATTACGATCAACGCAAGACAAATGGCGCTGATCGCCCTGCTGAGCGCAGCGGACCAATAAGTCGCGGCGTACCGATCGTACCCCCCGCCACGCGCAGCGCGCCCATTTCATCGGCTCTGCGACGCGAAACACCGGTGGCTCCTTCCGGGCCGCGGCTCCGTCACGATCTGGAAAACTTCGTGGTCGGCGCCGGCAATCAGCTTGCCTACAACACCGCCTGCTACGTCGCGGAGTTTCCAGGTTCGCAATACAACCCGCTGTTCATTCATGGCTCGTGCGGTCTTGGCAAGACGCACCTGCTTCAGGGGCTGTGCCGAAAGTTTATCGCCCATCATCCAACCAAACGCTGGATGTATCTGACCGGCGAGGAGTTCACCAACGATTTCCTTTCTGCCCTTCGCACCAACAAGCTCGACGCCTTCCGCCGGCGCATGCGCGATCTCGACCTGCTGGTGATCGATGACGTGCATTTTCTCGGTGGCAAAAAGGCGACGCAGGAGGAGTTCCTCCACACCTTCAACGCCATCGAGGCGATGGGCCGCCAGGTTGTGATGGCCAGCGACAACCATCCGAAGCTGATCGAAGAATTCGGCGAATCGCTCATCAACCGCTTCGTGAGCGGCATGGTCGTCCGCATCGACGCCCCCAATTTCGCCACGCGAACGCAGATTTTGCGGGCGCTATCCGACCGTGACGGTCTGGGGCTCAGCGATGAAGTGATCTGCTGGATTGCCCGGCGGGTCACGCAGAATGTTCGCGA
Organism: Tepidisphaeraceae bacterium; assembly: GCA_025450555.1. Taxonomy (GTDB): domain Bacteria; phylum Planctomycetota; class Phycisphaerae; order Tepidisphaerales; family Tepidisphaeraceae; genus JANWHF01. The sequence continues at coordinate 2,048 of JANWHF010000127.1, forward strand.
ACTGGAAGGCGCGGTGACGCGCATCGCGGCTCACGTCAAGCTTTCGGGACGCCCTGCCGATGTCGAAACCGCGCAGCAGGCGCTGGGCGATCTGGATCGTCAGTTGGTCGCGCCAGTGCGCCCGGAGAATATCCTCCAGGCCGTCTGCACCTATTTCGGCCTCGAGCACAAAGATCTTATGTCGGGCCGGCGACAGCGCACCATCAGCCTGGCACGCAGCGTGGCGATGTACCTTGTCCGCAAGACGGCTAAGCTCAGTTTCCCCGAGATCGGGACTCGCATGGGCAAGCGCAATCACAGCACCGTGATCAGCGCCTGTCGGCGTATCGAGCGCGCGGTGTTGCAGAATGAGGTGGTTGCCTGGAGCAGCGCCGTCGGCGAACGAGAGGAAGAGGCCTGCGAACTGATCCAACGCTTAGAGGAACACAGCCGGGCCATCGCCTGATGGGCTGAACATTTCAGTCGCATAGGGAACGCGGGGCATCTCGGAGTCTCGCGTTTCTTTTTTGTTACTGGATGATGCTGGCAATGATCGTCCGGCGGCGCGGGCGCGTGTCGAAATCAATCAAGACAACTTGTTGATACTCCCCCGTCAGCAGCCGGCCATCACTGAAGGGAACCGTCAGACTTGGGCCGATGAAGGCGGCACGGATGTGACTATGACCATTGTCGTCGTTCCAGGTGGCTTCATGCTCATAGCGCGCATCATCGGGAGCAAGTCGCTGGAAAAAATTAGGCAAATCGTGCTTGACCAGGCCCGTTTCGAATTCCAGCGTCGTGAGCGCAGCAGTGCTTCCGACGACAAATAGACTGACCAAACCATCGCCCTTGATCGCGCGCAGATGCTGCGACAGCTCCGCCTGGAGATTAATGATGTCGTTGTTCCCGTCCGTATTCACCTGAATCGAAAAACGCTGCATGTTCCTCCGTGTGACAGCGCTACCATTGTCGGGAACAAATGCGTCCTGAACAAGAGCGCGGAGCGTGATTGCGCGAAGCGCTATTCAAATGTGTGATGCGCGGTCCGCAGAACGAAAAGAGCCGCGCACGAAGTAAGCGGTTTGGGTGCGCGACGGCGCGGCGCGTGGATCGCGACAGCGCGCCCAAACCGCTTACTTCGTGCGCGGCTCCTTGATTGCATTCGCGTATTGGCGCAATGTTTCGCTCGGCCCGCTTACTTCGTGCGCGGCTCTTTTTGTCGTTTTAGGGCCATGATTTGTTTCAATCTGTGATCGGCTTGCGGATCGTCCGGGCGTAGTCGATGGCGCGGCGCATGACTTCGGCAAGCGGTTCTTTGACCATCATCTTTTCGCCGTTGTCGCAGCATAGAAGCGTATCGGGGGTGGCTTCCATGTAGCGGATCTTCTCGGCGTTGATGACCATCTTCTGGCCATTGAGGCGGGTAACGGCAATCATCGGATCCTCCGACGAAAAAGGTGGCTGAATCTCGCGCTTCCGCGCGCCAAATCGAATTTTAGTTGCCCCCGCGACAGCAGAATAAACACCTGCCGCGGGGGCTAAGAACCGTGCCGGCCTTTCCAAGGGCCGGCTTCATTTACCGACTGGAGTTCAGCAGATCCTGGATCAACTGGTTGCTTGTGGTGATCACGCGGCTGGCCGCGGAGAACCCGGTTGATGCATTGATCATGTTGGTGAACTCCTGGGAAATATCGACGTTGCTCAATTCCAGTGAGCCGGCGCGGATGCCACCTGTGCCAAGCGAGAGCGGCGTGGTCAAGACTGGCACGCCGCTTGATGCGCTGGCTTGAAACATGTTGCCGCCCTTGTCATCCAATCCTTCAGGGTTGCTGAAATTGGCGACTGCGACTTGCCCGAGGGTGCGCGTCAGGCCGTTGCTGTAGGCGCCGGTGATGATCCCGTTAGTGCCGACCGAGAAGCTGTTGAGTGTTCCGATCGGCGAGCCATCCTGCTGGGTCATGACCATGCTGGAACTGGAATCGGTCAACTGAGTCATTCCGCTGAAATTCAGCGTCATCGTGATCGGCGTCGTCGCGCCGGTGCCATTGCGGTTGATGGTGACGTTGTTGCCGGTGATCGCTGACAGCTTGCCGGTGGGATCGAACGTCATCGTCCCGTTGCCCACCACCTCGCCACCGGCGGTGTTGTCCGGAGAGGTGACGAAGAATTGCCAGGTGTTGCCGGTGTCGGCCTTGCTCTGGAGGACTGCCGTCACATCGACCGTCACTGGCGTGCCCAGTGCATCATACGCAACAAGGCTTGTATGAACGCTTTCGCCGGACGGATCGCTGGCGATGCCCGCGCCGTCGGTGCCGGCGGCAAAAGAAAGCGGCGAGGTGTTGGTCTGATTGGTCAGCGATGCGCTGTTGAGCGAGAGCGCGTTATCGTTGCCAATGTTCCCGACGACCGTGAACTTGACGCTGTTGACGGCCGAGCCGTCGGTCTGCACGGTGACGCCCGGCACCGGTGTACCGGCGGAGACCGGCGCGGTGGCGTCGATGCCCAGGTTCTGCTGATAAAAATTCGCCAGATCCGTGAGCGTCGAGGCGGCCGTTACATTGAATGTTGCAGTCGGCAGATTTCGGCCGCCCTTAATCCCATTGAGCGTCAGCACATCGCCCGCGGCAAACAGTGGTGTCGCCGAATTGCTGGTTGACGCAACGTCGGTGAGAAGCGTCGCGCCAGTCGGTGTCGCGGCTCCGCCGACGACGGTAAGATCCTGACTATCCACCACGCTTGCGCCTGCGGCGATGCTGCCTCCGGCATCCAGATTTCCCTGCATCGACGCGTTGTCGGTTGCCTTGGCGATGGTGTCCGTGCCGACTGGAATCGTGATGTTCTTCAACTGGCCGGCCAGAACGTTGCCTTGTGCATCGGCGCCATATCCCTGGACGAATGCGCCGCCGCTGCTGACCAGTTGATTGCTGTCGTTGAGCGTGAAGGAGCCATCGCGCGTGTATTGCTGATTGCCGCCACTTTTGACCACGAAGAATCCTGCGCCGTCGATGGCCATATCGGTATCGACGCCGGTGGTCTGGATGGCGCCGGGCGAGAAATTCTTCTGGATTTCATTCACATTAGCGCCCAGGCCAAGCTGGCTGGGATTGGTCCCGCCAAAGTCCGGCGTCGGCGCCGAGGCCGACACGTCAGTGACATAAAACTCCGGCTTGATCAGCGTTCGACTGCTTTTAAAGGCAACGGTATTGAC
>JANWHF010000128.1 GCA_025450555.1 Tepidisphaeraceae bacterium
CCAACGAAATCACCTTCGCGCGCGACGATTACATCCTTCATCGCCTGCGCCGGAGCCAGATCGATCGAGAGCAGCTTTGCGCCGTAAGAAGGCTGGCGAAGGATTCTGCCGAACAGCATGCCGGGCCTGGTGATGTCGGAAGCGAATTCATGTTGGCCGGTGACGATGTCGCGCCCGTTGGGACGCAATACAGACGTGCCCAATGTTTTCCATTGCGCGACAGGCGTCAGCAGCACGCCCGCCGGCGCGACCTGGGCCAGCAGCTTGGCGGCCTCCGGATCGCTCGCCAGCTCGGCATAAGCCAGGTGCTGGCCGCTTGGCGCATGAACCGCTTGGCCGTCCTTTACTTCGACTGTCGAGGCGTCCACATTCCACTTGCGCGCCGCGACGTCGATCAACGCCTGCCGAGCGGCAGCGCATCCAGCTCGCACCGCCGGGATCGTGCGCGGCGTGGTCCCGCTGCCGGCGGTGATGCCATCATCCGGCACCAGATCCGTATCCGCCATCACCAGTCGAATCATGCGCGGCTCAACGCGCAGTTCCTCGGCTGCCGCCTCGGTAATCTCCGCGCGCGATCCCTGCCCGACTTCGACTTTGCCGGTGAGAACAGTGATGTTTCCGTCTTTTTCAAAATGAACGCGAGCCGCGATCGGCGCGGGCCGGCCGCCAAATCCCCCGCCGCCGCCTCGACCTCCGCGCCGGCCACCTCGCCGCGCTTGAGCCATGGCCGGCGCTTCGCTCACGGCAATCAACAGCCCCGCGCCGACCGTCTGGACGAAGCATCGCCGGGTCATCCCGTCTGCAGATGGGGCATCGACCGCTTTGGTCTTGCGCGACTTAGCCACATTCCGGTTTTTGAGAATCTTCGTGCTCATGATCGCACCTCCGCGCCCGGCGTGGCCGCTCGCTGGACCGCCTTGAGGATCTTTTGGTAGTGGCAGCATCGACACAGGTTGCCGTTCATCCCTTCGCGAATCTCCTGCGACGAGGGCTTGGGCGTTTTCTTCAGCAGCGCCACCGCGTTCATGATCATGCCCGTCGTGCAGTAGCCGCACTGAAATGCGCCTTCCTCGATGAAGGCCTGCTGGACCGGATGAAGCTCTTCGCCGATGGCGAGCCCTTCGATGGTCAGCACCTCCTTGCCCTCGACGTCTTTCACCTGCGTGCTGCAGGAGAAAATGCGACGCCCATCGACCAGCACCGAGCAGGCGCCGCACCGCCCTTCTCCGCAGCCGAACTTCGCTCCGTTCAGATGCAGGTCTTCCCGCAGCACATCCAGCAACGGCCGCTGCGGATCGGTTTGCACGGTTAGGGCTTTGCCATTCACGGTGAATTTCATCTTGGCATCCATTGGATCACCGCCAGGTTGAGAGGATGAGAGGGCCGGTTCATCGGCCGCTCAATACATTAATGCGCAAGTCGGCCCAACGGTACAGGGCGAAGGCCTCCGATTTTTTCTGCCGTGCATCACCACGCATCAAATGCAGCACGTTTTTTTGACGATCGATGCCGCATTTTCCAGCGGGCCCATCCCCCCCAAAAGTCGCGTCCGTTTTGGGGGTTTCGCCTCGCCGATATATCAAGCTCTGTCCATTTGTGCATCATTTTGCATCGTTTTGCATCACTTTTTCGAATTTTCATCCGCATTTGATGCAGACTTGCGGTAGTCCCACCCGACTTGGCGGGGGTCATAAGTGGACGGATCGGGAAGCGCGCCCGATGCCGCCAGGTCGAGCTGTTCGCGGTTCACCGGGAAGTCGTCGGGAAGCCCAAAGTGAGCGCGGAATTTGGCGGCCATTTGGGCGTTGTGTGTCGCGATGGCCATTTCGAGAAATAAGCCGGAATTCTTGAGTTGCCAGGGCGTCATCTTTCCCGTGGCCTCCCATACTGCCTGGTGCTTTGGCGAACGCGCAGGGGCCGTGGACCCTTTGGCGGGCTTGCGGCTGTGGTTCTGTTCCAACTCGGCAGCGCGCGAGGCGGCACGTGTAAGCTCCTTGAGAACGCTCAATCCCAGCTTGGCATCGCTTCTGGCCAAACCCTCTTTCACGGCGCCCAGGCTTGCGTCGGCCAGGCTTCGGAAGCTATCGCACGTCTGCTCCTGCGTGTGTTTGCGCAGCCTTTCGAGCGCCTCGTCGAACTGGGTATCCATCATGCGCCAGCGATAAAGCGTTGTACGGTCCACGCCCGCCGCCGCTGCCGCATCGGTGTAATTCATGCCCGCGATCAACGCGCGGATTGCCGCCTCCTGCTGTGGCGTCACCTCGGCGCCGCCGATATCGATGTACTGCTCCTGGGCTCTGGAATCAGCGTTTGCGGAGCGCCCCCGATCATCACTACCGCTGCTTGGCGCAACCATGGCTACCTCTCTCTCATTAGACATAACGTCCTCCAACACCGGCGCGGGCCTGTCCCGCAGCGAATCATATACCTTCCGAACATAATACGAACACGACAATGATGCAAGAATATTCCTTCTTTTTTTGATTTTTCTGGACTGGCTGTGCACTGCTGGAAGGGGCTACTTGTCCGCGGGCAACAGCCCTGATGCGACCGACTATCGAGGGTTTTCGGTCTTGCAGATTGCGTTGAGCATCTACAGCCCCAGATCGTGAAATGGACAGCGGCTCACGGCCGGCTTTGCGCCCCGCCTTTTTTCAGCGATGAGACATACGCGATGACATCCCGGATTTCCGATTTGCTGAGGATTGCTCCCATCGCCGGCATCACCGAAACGGGTGGCGTGCGGGAGACGATGTCGGCTTTCTTGATGGTGCTGGCCTGGCCGTCGAGGTCCATCAGGTGGACGGTGGTATCGTCTTCAGATTTGACGATGCCGGACAATTCAGTGCCGTCCTTGAGTTTGATACCGGCTGCGCCATAGCCGGGGACGACGTAGGCATTGGGGTCGATCATGGACTCAAGGATGTAGCGTTTGGGCTTTTCCGGATTCGCGCCGATGCCGGCGAGGTTGGGGCCGACGGTGCTGCCTGATCCATCGACGCTGTGGCAGCGGACGCAGGCCGCCTCGGCATGGGTCATGAATATGGTTTTGCCATTTTCGGCATCGCCGCCGGCAAGACAGGGGGAATACGGAGCGAGGGGATCCGATTTTGAAAGTGAATGGTCGTATGTTTCCAGCTTCTTGTTCAGGTCTTCGTCGTTGGCCGCCTGTGCCGATTCGAGCAGATCGAGTTGAAGGTCGGCTGGAACCTGGCCGTCCAGCATCTGGTCCATCCATTGGTTCAGCATCGCGTCGGCCTCTTGCGACTTCATTGTGGCCAGCAAGCGAAGGGCCGACTGCTTTTCGCGAAGGGTGCCGTCACCGAGGACCTGCTTGATTTTGGTCATCGCGCTATCGGGATGAAGCCGGGAAAGAACCCGCAGCGCCTCGGCTCGCATGGCCGGGCTATCGTCCGACAACGACTTATCCACGAGATCCGACAGATCGCTGTATTTTCGCTTGGCCAGCAATTCCATCGCCGACACGCGTGAACCAACCGGCTTGTCCGCATCCCGCACCCAGCCGGCAAAGATCGCATCGTTGGTCTTGATGTTCAGCGCATCGATCAGACGCGTCGTCGCATCGGCGACTTGCGAACTCGGGCTGGCCAGCAAACTCGGAAGCACATGCTCGATGGCATCATGCACCGCGATTCCGCTACGCTGCGGCCAAACCCGGTACCACCCTTCCACGCGATCGAAAGGCGTGGGATGTTCCCACGAGGCGAGAATATCGATTGCCTCGACCCGCAGATCGGTGGGCCGATGTTCATCATTCGCGAATCGAACGAGCCGATCGACCTGTTCCGCGCCGCCGACCCTAAGGTTCGCGTTCAGGGCACGGCGCATGAAAGCCGGGTTGTTGAGGTCCTGGCGATCGGCGGCACGAGCGAGGGCCGGTAGCGCTGCTGGGATCGAATAGTCATCGTGAATCGCGCGGGCCGCTTCGGTGGCGACCCATTCGTCGCGGTCGCGCAAGAAAACCGCGACGCCGGTATTTTTCAGCCTTCGCAACGCGACGACCGCCACCTGCCGGACTGAAGGCAACGGATGATTGGCCAAAGCCAGCAGGGCATCGACATTTCCGATGCCAGTCAAACCGAGAATCGCCGCCTGGCGGATGTACGGATCAACCGGCCGATTCTCGGCGGCCATATGAATCAGCGGCGCGATGGCTGCCGGGTCTTTGGATTGCCCCAGCGCTGCCGCGGCGAAAAATCGCACGCGCGGGCTCGGGTCTTCCAGCAACTTAATCACCGGCTCATCGCCAATGAACTGGCCGAAGGTGCGCGCGAGGTCGCTCAGCAGCTTCACGGTCTGCGTGCGAATCTCCGGATCGGGATCGGAGCATTGCGCCAGCAATTTATTTCCCACCGCAACCGCTCCAGCCTTGTCCATTGTTTTGTTCGACGCGAACTGCCCGATGCCCCACAAGGCATGGATCCGCGCCATTTGCGGCTGTTTCGCATCGAGGGCCACCTGCTTGAGCAGATCGAGCGCGCCGCGTCGAACCAGCTCGAATTGCGCATCGAGCCGAACGCGCATGTCCACGTCATTCAGCTCGGCAAGGAGATTCTGCGTGCTCAGCTTATAAGGCCCCTCGCGAAGCAACTCGTGCGTCTTGGTGCGCAACGGCGTCTTTGCCGCGAAGGAATCGTCGAGCTTCACGACGCTTCCGACATTTCCAAGCTTGAAACCACTGTGGCCCCATTCGCAGCCGTAGATCGCGCCATCGGGGCCCAAAGCCAGCCCGGTGCACTGCGTGCCCTTGCTGACGACCTGATCGTCCACCATCGCGAATTCCGCGCCCTTGGGTTGAACCTTGAAAGCGCGAATCGTTGCCTTGGGAAACTCGGTGACGAAGAAGTAGCCGCGGTATTTGTCGTTGAGCGAACCTTCAGTCGCATATTTCAGCCCGCAGGGGCCATCTGTGTAATTTGCCAGCGGCGGCGTGATGTAGGCCGCTTGCGTCGCAAAGAATGGGACCCAAAGTTTCTCCTGAAGCCACGGGTTGTAGTGTGTCTTGCGCTCAGCCAGCGGCACGAGAATATCGAAATTCTTCGAGCGATATTGCCAGTTGTAGCGCCAGCCCGAATCGCTGTCCTGCGTTACGTACACCAGGCGTTCACGTTCGCCAGGATAATCTCCGTCGTTATCGACGCCGATGAGATTTCCATAACGATCGAATGCGAATTCCTGAACATTGCGAAGGCCATAGGCGAATTCTTCCAGTTCGCTTCCATCCGGATTGCAGCGCAGGATCGAGCCGCAATAGGGATACATCAGATGTTTTCCCTCGGCCGTCGTGACGTTCAGTGCCTTGTCGCCGATGGAAAAATAGATCTTCCCATCCGGCCCAACGCACAGGCCATGCATGTTATGGCCGGAATAGCTCATATGAACGCCGTAGCCGAAGCTCAGCGAACGAACCTGTGTCGCATGGCCATCGTGGCTCGGGTCCTGAAGCAGCCAGAGATTGGGGGCGATGGTGGCGTAGACGTTTCCCTCATTCCACAACACTCCGGCAAGAATGTCGCATTGGTTGCGATTGAATCCTTCGTAATAGATGCTGGCTTTGTCGGCTTTGCCGGTGCCCTTGGAATCTTCCAGAATGTGGATCGTTTCTTTCTTGCCGCCGATCTGCTCGCCCCACGATGGGTCGCCATCCCCGGCCCAGAGCACGCGGTCGGCGACGCTCTGGAACGTATGGTCGGGAAGCACGCGATTGGCCGGGTCGGTGCGGGTTTGAAATTCCCCACCCTCGCGGCGCTGGGTCTCGGCTACGTAAGCGCGCCCCTGCCGGTCGAAGGACAGGGCAACCGGATTTTTGAGGAAGCCGCGAGGCGCCCAGGTGGAAAGGTAAAGCTTGCCGGGGACGGGCTGGGTGGTGGGCGCGAGTTCGGCCTGATCGGTGGGCCGGGTGGATCGGCGCGTGGTGGCGCGCCGCGCGCGGCGAGCAGTCGGGCGCGTCGTCGCGCGCTCTTGGGCCAGTCCGAGCGATGCAAAGGCGAATGCAGCAATCAGCGCGGCAACCAGACCGCCGCGCAAGGGTTTCAAGGGCGAAATCCGCATAAACTTCAAACCTTTTTTAGATTTTGGGAAGCTACTTGACTTGTACCGGCAGGAGGATTGGTTCGTTGTGCGCTTGCGCAGTTCGTGGCACAACCCTCCAGGCTGTGAATTCAAAATCACAGGCTGGAAGCCTGTGCTACGCGCGGCGGGGGGCCGCCGCTCTGCGGACTTTCGACCAGTTGCGCCTGTCGAAGCTGCCCACAGGCGGCATTCACATCATCGCCGCGCGTCGCGCGAACATGCGCGACGACACCCTGGTCGCGCAGAAGATCGACGAATTCGATCACTCGTTCATAGCTCGGCCGGCGATATTCGCGCCCGCTCAATCCGAGGCCGATCGGGTTATAGGGGATGACATTCACGTGCGCGCGAAATCCTGACATCAGCGAGGCCAATTGGCGTGCGTGATCGTCGGTGTCGTTCACATCCCGTATCAGGCAATACTCGATCGTGCAGATTCGGCCGGTTCGCTCCTGAAAGCGCCGCGCCGCCTCCACGATCAGTGCGACGGGATATCGGCGGTTCATCGGCACAAGCTTCGCGCGGGTTTCATCGTCTGGAGCATGCAGCGAGAGAGCCAGATGCACGTTCAAATTGGCCTCGGCCAGCGCATCGATGCCCGGCACGATGCCGACGGTGGAAACCGTGATCTGCCGCCAGCCCAGGGAGCCCATCTGGCCGTGGGCGATTCGACGGATCGCGCCGATCACCTCCGGCAGGTTCAGCATCGGCTCGCCCATGCCCATGAAAACCAGCGATGTCAGCCTGCGACCTATCGAAGCGGCGGTAGCTCGAAGATGGAGGAATTGCTCGACGATTTCGCCGGCGGAAAGATTTCGCTCGAAGCCATTTTTGGTGCTGGCGCAAAAGTCGCAGCCCATCGCGCAGCCCAACTGCGATGAGACACATCCCGCTGCCCGATCCGGGCGATGAGATGGCATCAGAACCGACTCCACCGCCCCGCCGTTGGCCATGCCGACCAGAAGTTTTGTCGTACCGTCGCCGCTGGTGTGACTTCGAAGTATGGTCGATTGGCGCTGAGAAATCTCGCCATCGAAGAGACGCCGAACGCGCGCTCCAACTTCAATTGCCTGCCAATCGAGCGATCCACTGTTGTCATAGAAGTTTCTAAAAAGAGTGCGCGCATGCGAGGGCGGGCAGCCGTGGCGTTTCAGCAGGGCTGGTAACGATTCGAGATCCAGATCGGTCAGAGCGGTTACACGTGTGTTCATTTTACTCAATTAGTTTATGCCATCTGCGCGGCCAAGCCAGCATGACCGCGCAGCAACGGGCTTTGGCGCTCGGGCATCAAGGTGCTTTTTCACAAGATTCCACAAGCGTTCCGGCCAGACAAACAAACAGCTTTTTGTACAATCGACCAGTCGCGACCGGGATCGGCGGTGTTGGCAGGTGCTTTCGATGGGGACCGAAATGAAACAGTTGCAGATACCTGTATTCCTAACTTTCGCCCTGGTCATCGCACTCTCGCTTCCCGCCCCCGCGGCTGGGCTTCCGCCCGAGGAGGCGGTGAAGGCGCTGCATCCCGCGGCTGGCTTTGAAATAACGCTCGCGGCTTCCGAGCCCAACGCGCGGCAGCCAGTCAACATCATGTTCGATCAGCGCGGCCGACTGTGGGTTGTGCAGTATCTGCAATATCCCTACCCGGCGGGGCTGAAGATCGTCAGCCAGGATCAATATCTTCGCACGACTTACGACCGTGTCCCTGAGCCGCCGCCGAAGGGACCCAAAGGAGCCGACCGAATCACCATCCTCGAAAGCTCGAAGGACGACGGACGTTTTGATAAGGCCAAGGATTTTATTACTGGCCTGAATCTGGCCAGCGCGATGGAGATCGGCTACGGCGGCGTCTGGGTGGCGCAGACGCCTTACTTGCTCTTTTATGCGGACAAGAATGGCGACGATGTGCCGGACGGTCCGCCGCAGGTGGTGCTCAGCGGCTTCGGCATGGAAGATGCGCATGCGGTGGTGAATCATCTGATCTGGGGGCCGGACGGCTGGCTGTATGGGTGCCAGGGAAGCACGAACACAGCCGACATCGAGGGACACGAGTTTCAGCAGGCTGCCTGGCGCTATAACCCGTGCACCAAAGCATTCGAAGTCTTCAGCGAAGGCGGCGGCAATACGTTCGGGCTCGAGTGGGATGCGCACGGAAGTCTCTTCACCGGCACCAACAATTCCTATTACGTGATGTTCCACTACGTGCAAGGCGGCTATTACCTCAAGAATTTCGGAAAGCACGGCGAGCTGCACAACCCATACGCCTTCGGCTACTTCGACCACGTCCCCCACTCCGGTTGGCGCGGCGGGCATGTCACGCAACTGGGCCTGATCTACCAGGGCGGCGCGTTCCCCAACGAATTCAACGGCACGTGGATTACGCCGCGGCTGCTCGATAATCGAATCGAGTGGAACACGATGACGCCGGATGGCTCCTCTTTCCACACAAAGTATGCAGGCGACCTTGTCACTTCTTCCGACCCGCGCTTTCGGCCGGTCGATCTTCGCACTGGGCCGGACGGCGCGATTTACATCGCCGACTGGTACGACATCCGCGCCAACCATGTGATTGCCGTCGATGATTGGGACAAGGATACGGGTCGGGTTTATCGCCTGGCGCCAAAAGGGCTGCCGTTCTATAAGCCTTTCGATTTGGCGAAGCTGAGCAGCGATCAACTGGTCGATCTGCTTGACAATCCCAACGATTGGTACGCGCGCACGGCTCGACGAATCCTGGCCGACCGGCGCGATGCCTTGGTCATTCCCCGGCTTCGAAAACAGGTAATCGAGAAAGAGGGTCGGCTGGCGCTGCAATCGCTTTGGGCGTTGTATGTGAGCGGCGGATTCGACGATGCGTTTGCGCTGCAGACGCTGAACCACGTCAATCCGGACGTTCGATCCTGGACGGTGCGATTGCTGTGTGACCAGAAGAGCGTGTCGGCCTCGATTCAGCAAAAGCTCGTTGAGCTGGCGCGATCTGAGCCGCAGGTGACGGTGCGGATGCAGCTTGCCTGTTCCGCGCGGAGGCTTCCCGCCGATCAGGCGATGCCGATCGTCCACCAGCTTTTGATGCGTTCGGAAGATGTCCGCGACCGGTATGTTCCGCTGCTGCTCTGGTGGGCAATTGAAGACAAGGCGACCGCCGGGCGCGATCGCGTGGTCGAGATCTTTTCCGATCCGGAAATCTGGCAATCGCCAATCGTGAAGCAGGTGATTCTCGAGCGAATCGGGCGCCGGTATACCGCCGAGCGCACGGAAGAGAATTTCACGACCTGCGCCCGGCTGTTGGAACGGTCGCCCGGTGAGGAACAGACCGACCAGCTGGTGGCGGGAATGGAACTGGGTTTGCATGGGACTCCTCTGCCGCAAGTGCCGCCCGCGCTGCGAGCCCCTCTTGCAAAGCTATGGGAGAAGACGCCACGATCGGTCACGCTCGTGCGCCTCGCGCTGCGCCTGGGAGATCATGAAGCCGAAGGCGAAGCCGTGCGACTGGCCGCGAGCAACTCTGCATCGGCATCTGATCGCGCGGCGATCGTCGAGATTCTCGGTCAGCTTGGGGATCCCTCCGAGGAGCCAATCTTGCTCAATCTGGTCGATCAAAAGCAACCCAAAGCGGTTCGGCTGGCGGCGCTGGTTGCGTTGCAATCGTATGACGATGCAAAGATTGCAAATGTAGTGTTAGCTCAATATTCCGGGATGTCCGCCGATCTTCGCGATCGGGCGCGGAGCCTGCTCTGTGGGAGAAAACCATCGGCGTCGGCCCTTCTTGATGCGGTGGAATCCAACCGCATTGCCCGCCAGGATGTTTCCATTGACCAAATCCGCCAGATCATGCTGCACAACGACAGGCAGCTTGATATGCGCGTGAAGAAACTGTGGGGCGCTGTGCAGCCCGCGACGTCGCAGGAAAAGCAGCAAATGATGGCCCATGTGACGGAGGCGCTGCACGCCGGCGCGGGCGATGCCCGGCGCGGCCAGCCCGTCTTCCTCCAGCTCTGCGCCACCTGCCATACGCTGCGCGGCCAGGGCGGCCGTATCGGCCCGAACCTCACCGCCTACGATCGAAAGGACCTGAATTTCCTGGTCCCCAACATCATAGATCCCAGCGCCTCGATTAGACCTGAGTATGCGATGTACATCCTGCGCACGACCGATCGACGGGTCTTGAATGGACCCTTGATCGAATCGAATCCACAATCAGTTACGATCGAAGATGGCACAGCCCGCGTTACCGTTCCTCGCTCGCAAATCTTCAAGCTCGATGTATCACCGGTTTCAAGAATGCCGGAGCACCTGCTGGACGCCCTGACCGACCAGCAACTGCGGGATCTCTTCGCCTACATCGCGGCGGAGAAATAGGCGCTGTCTAACTTCGCGATGATGAACGAATAATTTTTGGGTCACCACGAATGCCGTTGACGCGAGGATTCCTTGTCGCGCCGACGGCTCTTGCCACGATCCGGGTCGCCGGATTCTTCGTCTTCTTCATCCTCATCCTGTCGGCGGCCTTCGGCCTCATCGTCGTACTCACCCTCTGCTTCCTCGCCTTCGCCGGAGTCTTCGCCCTGATCGTCGTCCTCCTCCTGGCCCTCATCGTCATATGAATCTTCCGCCTGGTCGTCCTCCTCCGAGTCTTCATCGTCGGAGTCCGATTCGCCGCTATCTTCCGCGCGATCGTTTTCGGAATCCTCGTCCTTCCACCAGTCGCTCGGGATGGCCCGGGCCGCAAAATACGCGGCTCCCGCCAACGCAGCGATTCCGACCAATCCGCTCGCCCAGGGATGGCGCTTGATCATTTGCATGGCGCCGCCGCCTTCAGATCCTTGCTGGTCCTGCTGCTGGTCCTCGGAGCCTTCTTCAGAACTGTGTGATTCCTCTTCGGATGATCCTCGGCTCGCTTTACCCTGCTGGCCTTGCTTATCTTCGGGCGAGACCGGTTTGAATCGAAGTTTCTGCCCTCCAATGGCCGCCTCTAAAAGCATTCCGCCGTCGGCATACGCGAAAGCGCTGACGCCCTTCTCATAGTCCGCGGTTGCTGCTGCGCCGGCTTTGACCAGGACAGCCGAAGCGCTGGCGGCAAACGTGAGCCGACCGCGCTTGAAACGCTCCAGCGCATCCTTGTTCTCGAAGACGAGCAATTCGGTGAAGGTGTCGCCGCCGATCTGCACGCCGATCGTCGTCTGGCCTATTGTCGCAAAACCGATCAGCTTGCCACGTTCAAACACCGCGCCCCGGCCATAGGCTCCGCCAATGACGAGGGCCGCTTTGCCGACTTTGGGGAAAACGACATAACCATAAGCTTCAGCAAGCAACTGTTTAAGCCCGGGATCAATTGACTGAAGTCGCTTCAGCGCGGCAGCAGCTTCCCTTTCGATCGGATTGCTCGACTGCGGTTGCTCCTGCCGCTTTGAGCGGTGCTGTTGCTGCGACGAATGCGGCCGAGCCCGGTGTGAGCCAGAGTGCGATGAATTACTCTTCGATTTGGATTGAGTTTTGGCCATGGCAGTCATTCATCCGTTTGAAAACCATCCGTGAATATTGCGACGCAAGAGCCGATTCGTGCAAGGTCCATGCCGCCGGCCCGCGTGATCTCCCCGGCATCAGCACTTCGAAACATTTTCATGGCGCCGCATACTTAAAGCGCCAACGAGGCGCTCCGAGGCACCGAAGTTGCAAACCCTCAACCATTGGCATGCGTCCAGCCTGCCAATCGAAAAGGAGTTGAATATGGCACTCGACCATGGACATGCGGTCGCCGACGAGCTTTCAAGTGATGTATTGATGCGGCGCGAGCCAATGTACCAAAGCGATCCATTAGCGCGACGCCAATCGCGGGGGATGGACAACCAGGTTCGCCGGCCACCAACCTCATCAGGTTTGTATGACGTCTTGGATTTGATCCTCGATAAGGGCATCGTAATCGATGCCTTCGTGCGCGTTTCCCTTGTCGGCATCGAATTGTTGACGGTTGATCTGCGCGTGGTCATTGCCAGTGTCGATACCTATTTGCGCTACGCTGAGGGCGTAGAACGCCTGCACATGTTCAACCCGGAAGGATCGAAAAAACTTCCCGACATGGTCGGAGGCGGGATGAAAAGTCACGCCTTGAAGAAAGGCGCTGAAAAGGTTGGCCGGGCATTGAGCGGCAAAGGTGATGGGGATCAAGGCGAGGATGAGGGCGAAGAGAACGAAGAGGGTGTAGGCGAAAAATTGGCACACGGCGTACGAAATGTCCTGAAAAAAGGTGTTGGCCGGATCATGGAACGCCTATCGGGCGAAGAATCTCCAGAAAATAAGGAAGAAGATGAGGAGGGGCCGGGCAAGCAGGAACAGCGCCGCGATGGTGGCCGCTCGCGCCAGGGCAATGGCCGGCCTGATCGGCCTCGCCATGGTTCGGCACACCGAAGATAAGATTGTGTGAACCTTGAACCAGTCGTGTCGATGGGTACCTACGTTTATGGCGTGATAAGTTCGTCTGCCGACCGGTCGCGCTTTCGGATGCACCCGGGTGTCGGAGATCCGCCGTCGCGCGTTGAGCTGATCTGCCATCGATCGATCTCGG
>JANWHF010000129.1 GCA_025450555.1 Tepidisphaeraceae bacterium
AGATCACTTTGCGTGTAAAACCACAAGGATGTCTGAGTTGTTACTTTCGCCAGTGCCACCGCTGTACACAGCAGCAACACCAGCCACACATCCTCGCGGCTTTCCGACTATTTAGTTGCCAAAGAGCACCCTTTCCCGCTAAGCGGGAAAAGGGAAAACGACTACTGCGGCTGTTCACCGCCGGTGTCGTGAATCGTTTCGGGCGATTTTCACTCCGCCATGGGCCGGAAGATCGTAGCGATCGATCCGGAGCTGTCAACCCTGTTTCAGGAACGCTTCAGCGGCGTGTGTGCGTCGCATGAATTTCGTCCCGTTCAAGGGAGGCGGAATACTATCGGGAGTTTTCCGCTTGTCAACGGGTGTGCTGAAAATATCCAGAAACTTCAAAAAAGCCCGCGAAACGCGGCCATTTTGCAGCCGTCTGATAAGAAGTATACGACCAATCAGGCGGCGAAGTTCATTGTCGGCAGCACAAGCACGCGCGGATCAATTTTAGTTTCTGGTGATTCAATCGGCCTAGCGCGGGGCCTTTTCTCCGACGCCGGTCAGAACCCAATCGCGGTTTCTGGTTGAGGCGACATGATCGCGGCCGGAGAAGTTAGTGAGGAGGGACGGGTCGAGTTGGAAGCTCTGGCTGCCGACGCCTGATTCAATGGCCGCAATTCGGCTGGCATAGGATGCCGAGCTGGACCATTCATCCAAAAGCGACGCCAAAGCGATCTGATCCGAGTATTGCCCCGCATCGTATGGGGTGGCGGCGGGGACGAGGACGTTACCGGGGCGACCGCCTTTAAGATTGTCGACACCGGCGCCACCCAGCAGGATGTTGGATCCCTTGCCGCCGTTGAGAACGTCATTTCCGTCCCCCCCGACGAGCACATCATTAGCAGCTGCCCCCGTGAGAGTGTCATTTCCGGCGCCACCGAAAAGCATGGCGGGAACCGCGACATTGGCGGCGACGGTGATGCGATCATTTCCCGCCAAGCCATACACGATGATCCGACCGGTCGGCGAGAACGGGCCAAGTTTGCTCTTGCCCGATACGACCATCACCTGGCCGTGAATCTTGGCTGATTTGATCTGGATGTTGTCATTCCCGGTGGTGCCATAGACAACCAAATCGGTCTTGGTGGGATCAGAGGGATCGGCAACGGAGCCGGCAGCGGGAAGGCCATCCGCGCTATTAATAGTTGCAGTCGCGGCCGCTGTCGAGATCACGCTGTTCTGTGCATTAGACAATGCGAGGCTGAAGCTCTTAGGGAATTGAAATGTCGTATGGCTTAAAACTGTTACCCCAACCGTCGTGCTGGTCTGGCCCGGCGCGAAAGTGAGTGTGCCGGAGATAGGCAGGTAGTCCTGTTGCGCGAGCGCATTCCCGTCGGCGGTGGCATATTGGACGGTGATGGTCTGGTTCGAAGCTGAAGAAAGCGTGACCGTCAAGTTGGCAATCACATTACTGGTCGTGGACTGAGTGACCATCACATTCGAGGCGGAAACCGATGGCACAACGGTGACGCTCGAGGGGCTGCTGGTGTTGGAAGCATGGAAGTTGGTATCGCCCGAATAGCTGGCGGTAATGGATAGGAGGCCGGCCGGTGTGAGAGCAGCATTGAGGCTTGCCTTCCCTGTGCTATCTACCGAAGCGCTTCCGAGGAGGTTGCCGTTGGCATAAAAGTTCACCGGTCCTGTTGGCTCGACACCGGGCGCATCGGATTGCAGAACGTTGGCGATGAGAGAAGTGGGCAAGCGTTCTCCGACTGGTGTAAGTGGGACGGTAAGGGAAACCGCCGTTGCCGCCTGCGTGACCGTTTCTGTGCCGGCGGACGAGGTGTTGGGCTGGTAGAGCGTATCGCCGGTGTAGGAGGCAGTAATGGAGTGAACGCCGACCGGCAGCGTGATGGCATTGAGCACCGCGGTTCCACTGCTGTTGAGTGAAACGGCGCCGATGCTTGTGCCGCTATCGCGAAACGTAATGATTCCGGTGGGCTTTGCGCCAGTCGTGCCATCGGTCCAGGTCACGGTGACTTGAAGAGCCGGATGGCCAAAGACAACGCTGGACGGATCGGTGGTAAGGGTTACGGTGCTGAGCCTGCCGAGGAACGTGAGCGTCACATCGTTACCGTCGCCGCCCTTATAGCTGATTCTCCAATCATCTCCCAGGGCAACATAAACAGCGCCTTCAGCTAAACCGCTGAAGGTTCCGGAAACGGGTTGCGCACCCTGGTTATTGATAAGCGTGTAGACGGCGTTCTGAATGGGAACATAACCGCTCGCCAGCGAATTGATGGCGAACGCTCCGCCGAGCGTGACATTTCCGCGCACGTCAAGCTCAGACGTGGCCGAGCTACTGGCGCTCCAACGGAGATCGGAGCCGGCGGCGAGATTTGCGTTTCCAATGACGTTGAGTGTACCCGGTCCGACATCGCCGGGGTCGAGATGGCCGCCTGACATATTGAGCGTGCCAATGGTTCCAGTTCCATACAGCCGGCTCGCGCTGGTGAAATTCAACGTCCCTAAAGGAGCGGAGCCGTCGATAGCAAATTGACCACCACTACTGACGGTAATCGTGCCGTTGGTCGTGTTGGCGCTGCTGCCATTGAGCGTGAGAATGCCGGTCCCAGTCACGTTGACGTTGACGCTGCCGGTGATCTGCCCGGAAAACGGGTTGGAGACGGACGTGTTAAGGGTGAGCGTTCCAGAGCCAGAAATGGCGCCGCTTCCGGTGAGCGAGGCGATAGTTTCATTTGAAGCGCCCAGACTGAGTGTACCGCTGGTGTCGATGGTGAGACTCGCGGAGTCGGCGATTTGATTGCTGAGTTGGAGTTGGACGGTGCCGCCGGTAATGTCGAGCGCGCCTGGAACAGCATTGCCGCCGGAGTCGTCGAGACTGAGGTTTCCATTGACTGTCGTCGTGCCGGTGTAGGTATTGGCGCTGCTGCCACTGAAGACGACGGAGCAATTTGCGCCGATCGCGAGGTTGGCTGAGCCGCTGATCACGCCGGTGACGATGAGCGAGGAAGGCTGCTGCTGCGCGCTTCGGCCGCCCGGATCGCTGCCGAGCGTCGCGTCGCTGGCAAGTGTGATAGCGCCGGCCCAAACGGCGTTGGTTGTGCCGATGCCGATCGTGCTGGCTTGGCCAGCTTCCAGCGCGCCTGGGGTTCCACTGACACCGTTTCCGTTCAGGGTAATAGGCTCGGAGATTGTCGTGCCGACGTCGGCGATCAGCGCGGCGCCGCTATCCACAACGGTATTGCCCGCGCTAAATCCGAGGGAATTATTGTTCCCGGCTTCCAGAGTGCCGGCCTCGATGGTGGTTGTTCCGCCATATGAATTGCCCGCAGCCAGGAACAGATTGCCCGTGCCGGTTTTGTCGATTCCGCCGCTGCCGGAGATTGCGCTGCCCATCCACACGCCACCGCCGATGTTGAATGCGGTGGCAGCTGAAGAAATGGCCGTCGGGAGACCCCAGTTCACTGAGAAGATCGACGTGGTGAAACCTTGTGTGAGCGTGACTGCATTGCCATTAACGTTGTACGCGCCTCCGAACACGACCGAATCGACGGCCAGCCCGGTGAGGTCATTGTTGGTATTACCGGGCACTCCATTGGGGAAGTCGAGGATGACGTTAGGCTCACCGACTGAGGGCGCGCCTTCGGCCCAGTTTTGCGCGGTGGACCAGTTCTGATCGGATCCGCCTCCGGTCCAGGTATGAACCGAAAGCATTCGGCGCGTTTCCAAGCGTTCAATGACTGAAGAAACGCGGTGGTTCTTGCGCGCAGATTTCATGCGATCTCCGAAAAACAAGCCAAGACTTCTGGCAATTTGCATCGGCGATGCGCGGTGCTCCGCTTGCATCAATTGATCGGTTTACGCTGATGAGCCCGAGGGCCATTGCCGCCAACGCTGAAATCGCCGCGATTCGCGGACGGTGGCAAGGTCAATCATCGGAAGCGGCAAAGCGTTTGTTCGAATTTGAAGAGATTCGTCGGCCAATACAGCAACAAGAGGATCACAAAATGGCATTGCCGTATGGCGCGACCGCTGGCATCACTTCAAGTCGTAGGAATTATCCGAGTCATTCGGACTTCGCGGCTTCCTGTGGTCCGGCGCAGTCGCGGCGGGCTCTTCTCGATTGGAGGCCTCTACGACCGGCTTTGATTGGGTGGCCACGACTGCTGCCGCGCCGCTCAGGAGGGTTACGCGCTTGTGCAATTGAATCCGAGATTCCAGCAGCGCAGCCAATCCACCCAGCACATCCAGCGCTCCCTTTTCGTCCGGCGTGCCGCCGTTCACCGCACCCGCAGCTTTCAGGGCATTCGAAACAACCCGAGATATGCTTTCGAGGCTCATGAGCACATTATAGTCGTGCCCCGCTGCCCTGGCCGTAATGGCCACTGAAGAATCGGTCCGAGTTCCCCATTCCGCAAGCTGCCGTTTAATGCGACACTGAGCACATGCCGATTCTCCTGGTCATTCTTATCATCCTGGTTCTATTGAGTTACGGCGGCGGGTTCTATCGACCAGCATATCGCACGCACGGCATTTCGCTCGGTACGGTCCTCCTGATCGTCCTGGTGCTGTGGTTATTTGGCGTATTCGGTAGGCGGCCGTTTTAGCGGCTACCCGTCCGCAATGTCGTCTATTGCTCACTATCACTTCGCGCTGTGCGGACGCTGTTCCTGGCCCCGCCGGTGATTTGGCGGTTTTTGAGGTCGCGAACGAGGTATTGTGACTGATTTTCAAGGAAATTAATATGGAACTTCCCCGCCGCGCTCGCGGTGACGAATTGCTCAGGCGAGGCGAGTTGACAAGCTTGCGTCAGCGGCTCAGAAGTGTCGCTCCGCGTCACGATCTGGCGACGGTTATTGCCTGCGCCTTCGATCACCGCACGCGGATGCTGCCTTTCATCTTCGCCGACACGCGGATGGCGCCGGCCGGCGTCCGTGCCATCGGTTCGGCGATGGTGGACGCCGGTTTCCAAAAGACGCGGATCGTGCTTCAGCAATGGAACCGCAGGTTCCGACCCTCGCGCATGCAACTGGCCGGCAGAACGCCCGACCTGTTCATGGTTTCCAGCATGGGCCTGCACTCTCAGCGGTGCATGGAATTGATCCACGACGCGCGACGTATTGACCCCGCCCATCGGCCCTTGATCATTGCCGGCGGCCCTCATGCCGTTTACCAGCCCCACGAACTATTCAGCTCCAATCCGAACGATCCGACCTCGGCGGATGTCGTCGTGACCGGCGAAGAATTCGTGCTGCTGAGTCTCATGGAAGTGCTGCTGTCGGTCCGCGGCCAAGGCGAGTCCATGCGATCGGCATTCATGCGAGCGCGCGATGCCGGAGCGCTCGATGGGGTTCCCGGTCTGGTCTACGCGCGCGGCGGCGGCGAGGGCGTGGCCGAGGAGTTGGTCGATACGGGCATGCAGCAGCTGGTGGGTGATCTCGATGAATTGCCCAGTTCGGTGCTTGGATACCGCCTTCTGGAACCACCGAGCCGACGTCAGACGCTCGCTTCGCAGGCCTTGCCCGGGGATCGCGTGCGCAAACTCAGCCCGATCAGCTCGATCGTGCTAACGTTCGGCTGCAAGTTCGCCTGCCCGTACTGCCCGATCCCCGCCTACAACCAGCGGCAACATCGCATGAAGAGCAGCGGACGGATCGCCGAGGAAATGTGGCGGCTGCACAAAGAATACGGCCTGCGGTACT
>JANWHF010000130.1 GCA_025450555.1 Tepidisphaeraceae bacterium
GCGACGAGCTGGAACGCCGCGCCAATGAGCTGGCGGCAACCAATGCCGAGCTTTTGACGCAGGCCAATGCGACGCGCGCGCTGGCCGAAGCCGAGGCGGCCGGTCGCGCAAAGGACCGGTTCCTGGCGATCCTGAGCCACGAGCTTCGCACGCCGCTTACGCCGGTACTGACGGCTGTGCAGATGCTGGAATCGACGGACGACCTTCCATCTGATTTGAAGCAGACGCTCAACATCATCAGCCGCAATGTCGAGTTGGAGGCCCGGCTGATCGACGATCTGCTCGATCTCACCCGCATTTCCCGGGGCAAATTGCAATTGCAGCCCACCCCCGTAGATCTGCACGAGAAGCTGGCCAACGCTCTGCAGACCGTGCAGGATGAGGCGCGCGGCAAACGTCTCAATATTCAATTCGATCGCCGCGCGACGCATGCCACCATCATGGCGGATCCAACCCGACTTCAGCAGGTCTTCTGGAACCTGCTGAAAAACGCTGTGAAATTCACCCCAGAAGGCGGACAGATCACCATGAAAACCTTCGATGTTGGGCCGGATCGCGTCGGCGTCGAAATCTCCGACACCGGCATCGGCATCGATCCCGAAGCGCTGGCGCGAATTTTCGATGCCTTCGAGCAGGCCAATCGCGAAGTCACGCGACAGTTCGGCGGGCTCGGGCTGGGCCTTAATATCTCCAAAGCCCTCATCGAAGCGCATGGCGGGCAGATTCACGGCTCCAGCGCCGGCGTTGGAAAGGGCGCGACCTTCACCGTGGAACTTCCCGCGATTCCCGTATCGCAAAAGGCCGTTGCCGCGCCGCACGTTAGCTCGAGCGGCACCGGCACCTCCGCCGCGCCGCAGTCTGACAGCAACCCCCATGTACTTCTGGTCGAAGACCATCGCGACACCGCAACGATGATGTCCCGCTTTCTCCGGCGCTGCGGGTATCAGGTGACTGTTGCCGACTCGGTCGCTTCTGCTTTGAAAACCGCCGACGCCGACCACTTTGATGTAGTCGTCAGCGACATCGGCCTTCCCGATGGCAGCGGCCTCGATCTGATGCGCCAGCTCATCGCCCGCCACTCCCTTAAAGGCATCGCTCTCAGCGGATTTGGCATGGAAGAAGACATTCGCCGCAGCAAAGACGCCGGCTTTGTTGAACATCTCGTGAAGCCGATCAACGTTCAACAACTGGAAGCTGCATTGGAGCGCGTGGTGAAAGTCCATCGCACCGCCGGCCACTGACTCCCGCGATTGTGCTTCACCCAGCCGTCCAACTGTCTAATGTTCGGCGCTATTCCGTTCCCAGCGGCCCAACCTGCGCTTCAATCCCCTTGCGCAATTCCATCAATCGAACCGCGTAATCGCGCATCGATTTTTCTTCATCCGTCTTCGGCTCCCACGCAGGCACTTCAACGGGCTTTCCATCGGCATCGATCGCGACGAAGACGACGATGCATTGCGTGGTGCGGGTGTATTGGCCATCGCGCGGGTCGGCGGCTTTCACTTCGACGGTAATGTGCATGCTCGTGCGGCCGGTGTAAATCAGCCGGCCCGTTACCTCGACCAGGTGCCCGATGTGGATGGGCCGATAGAAGCGGATGCCACTGACGAAGACAGTCACGCAGAATTTTCCGCACCATCCCACCGAGCAGGCATAGCCGGCCTGGTCGATCCATTTCATGACCGAACCGCCGTGGACGTTGCCGTAAAGATTCACATCCGACGGCTCGGCGAGGAATTTGAGGGTGACGGTGCTCTGACGTTCCATAGCACTTCTCGCCTTTGACGGTTCTTCTGCGCCAAGACCGCCAAGAGAATTCGATTTTTATTTTTTTTCTTGGCGCTCTTGGCTGTCTTGGCGCACTTGGCGCTTATCGAAGCCAGACGACGTCCGACTGGTAAACAGCATCAGGTCCCAGTATCCACCTTGAGTACTCCCGTTTGGCGCTTGACGGAGATGATCCGTTGTTTGAGCTCTTCAAAAAGTTTGCGGGCGTTAGGCAGGCCGTGCATGAAGAGGTTGGGCATGTTGTCATCATGCGAGATCACCTGGATCGTGCCGATGCCAAGCAGCCGGTCGATGAGCGTCTGGTGGAAGGAGATGTCTTCGACGTGCCAGAGTTCGAGCGAATTGATGTCTTTGCCGATCAGACCGCGCTCGTAATCGATGCGGTAGTTGCTGATGCGGTAGCGAATGCGCTGCGTGATGATCACGGGAATCAGCAGGAGGATGATGCCGACCACGATCATCGCCAGGCAGGCCCATTTGCTCGGCCATTTGCTCAACCAGAAGCGCAGCACGATCGGCAAGATCAAAAAAATAATGCCCAGCACCGTGAGGGCGATGACCTGGGTAGGCTTCCCGCCCATCAGCGGCCGGCCTTCATAATAAATTGATTCCGTATCGTCCGGCGGCGCATGCGGACGCTCATTGGAGGGAATGGCCGACAGATTTGGATCGGGGAGATCAGTCACAGGCGCGCTCCTTTCAGGGCAGGAGGATTCTAGCCTCACGGTGCCAAAAGCGAGAATGCGCACTTTCGCCGACCTTAGCCGCCCGGCTTGTTGGGCGCTTCTACAATCGCAGATGCGGGGCAAGCGCCCGACAAGCCCGGCGGCTAAACTTTGGCTCCAACAAGACTCGGATGCTTTCACACGCGAGCGCCCCCGTCTAAAATGGGGCCAGCAGACAGAACTCTTGAATGGCTTTGACCGATTCTTCTCATCCCGGCACAGGCTCGCGCGGTCAATGGGAAGGGAAGCCCAGGCGGCCGCCGAGGTTTGTCAGTTATCTTTGGGTCATTCTGAAGAATGTCATCGGCTGGGTGCTGGTGCTCAGCTCCGGCGCGGTGGGGCTGGTTACGCCGGGGCCGTTTGGCGTGCCGATGTTTCTGATCGGCTTTGCCCTCATCACATTCCCGGGCAAACGGAAATTCACGGCGCGGGTTCTCAAGGGCAAGCCGATTCCACAGGACAGCGTCGCATTTCGGCGTGGCGTCGCGATTGCCTCGCTCTGCGTGCCCGCGGTCTGCGCCTTTTATCTGCAATGGAAATATCGGATTCCCGCCCACTGGCGCCTTTCCAGCTCGGCGCGAGTGTTCGTCGCTTATTTCCTCAGCGCGATCCTGATCTGGATCGTTGGGCTGAAATCGGTCGAGATTTTCAACATCGTCCTGGGCCAGGCGCCCAAGCTCCGAAGACGCGTTCGCCCCTGGATGCGCCGAAAGGGATTCGATCTGCTACCGCCCCGCAGGCGAAGACGGTTCGTCCGGGCCGATGGACGAATCACGCGCGAGCCTGATGAAGAAATCCTGGCGGTCAGTGAGGATCGAAAACGCGGGGCGCGCCAGACCTGGGCGAAGATCCGCCCCTGGGTGCGACGACTGGCCGGCCTCGCGATCACCGCTGCGATTTTCGTCTGGATTTGCAAGCCAATCGTCCGCGATTGGGACCATTTTCAGAAGTACGTCTGGCAGATTCATATCGGCCGCTTCGTTCTGGCGGCGGTGATGTTCGCGATTTTTCTGTTCGTCTTCCGCGCGACATCGTGGCGATGGATCCTCGCGGGCTTCGGGCATCGGCTGCCGGTTGCGCCGGTCACGCGAATCTGGTCCACATCGGAATTGGCACGGTATCTGCCAGGCATGATCTGGCAGGTGGTGGGCCGGGCCTATCTGGTTAAACCGTATGGCGTGCGCGGAAGCGTCTGCTCGACAAGCCAGATTCTGGAATTGATTCTTTTCCTGCTGGCCAACGTGCTCGTAGCGACGACATGCCTGCTATGGGATGGCTTCAAGCATTTTCATGGCCCCGCGCGGGCTTGGCTCGTGGCCGCGATGGCGATGGTCCCAGTGCTTCTGCTGCTGGTTCATCCACGGGTGTTCTATGGATCAGCCGATCGAATTCTGCGGAGACTCGGCAAACCGGAGATCGCTTTTCGCCTGGGATTTGGCGCGTTGGCGGGGCTTCTGATCTGGGCGGTGCTGGGGTTGCTCTGGCAGAGCCTTTCAATTTGGGTGCTGGCCGAGGCGCCGCTCGGATTGCAGTTCACCAAATGGTGGGTCATCGCCGGCGCCTATTGCCTGGCCTGGTGCGCAGGATTCCTTGCCTTCTGGGCGCCGGGCGGCATTGGCGTGCGAGAATTGGTATTTATTACGGCAATGCAATTCATGTTGCCCAAGCCGGTGCGCGAGCATTTCAATGACCCGGCAGCACGAATTGGATTTCTGGCATTTCTGAGCGTACTGCTTCGCCTCTGGGCGACGGCCGGTGAATTGATGGTCGCAGGCGTTGCTTATGCCGTCGATTTTCGCGGCGCGATTGGTCGCCCCGATGCCCCGGGAAGAATCGCAATTGCAGGGGATGCCCAATATCGTAAATCAGCTTGACGAATGCGTCGCTTGTGCCCCGCTTAGCCGCTTGCGGTGCGCTTCGAGCGCCAAGAAGCGCCCGACAAGCCGGGCGGCTAAACGTGGCGAAGATTTGCGCATTTCCCCTTGCAGATTCTATTGTCCGCGCGGAATGGGCATCACCCGCAGATTTGTCGGCTTCTTATCAGGTCCATGGCGCAGCGGATAAACCGTCTTGAAATACATCAGCAGCAGGACCGCAAGCCAGACGATCAGCAAAAACGCCAGAACCGCAAACAAAGTTCGGCGCGGCTTCAATGGACGAAAGCCGTATGGAGTCGATGAAGAATCTCGATTTTCTGGCTTTGGACGATTGCCTGGATCGTTGGATGGGCCGGACGAACGCCTGCTTTTGCTCATGATGCTGCCGGGATGCGATAGCTCGCTTCAAACGCTCCGCGGAAGTCGTAGACGTTTCGGAAATCTTCGACGGTGTCGTCATCGGTGCGCTGCATCTGCCCGCGATCGATCAGGGCAAAGACGATGCGACCGAAATCGAGCGTGGAACTGATGTTCCAATGCCGAAGGACGGTCCGCGCGAGCATGCCCCAGCGTGCGACGGCCAATTCCCGCAAACCTTCGCAAAGCTGCTGGCCCGAAACATGGCGACAGGATTGAGCGTCGGTCACGGCACCATGGACTTTGGTTACCGTGTACCGAAGACCTTCTTCGATAAACTCAAATGCCTGCTGAGGATACGACAGGCCGCGATCCTCCAACTCCGGATGAGTCGCCGCCTTAGGCTGTTGAGGTGGGGGCATGGCGACACTATACCGATGCAAGCCCATCGGGAAAAGAGCTTTTCACTACGGGACTTAAGAAAAACAGTTTTTCTTTTCCTGCGACCGACAAGCGGGTATGTATCGGCCCATCAGCGCGGGATTTGGACGCATCTTCGTATCGGGCCTGTGGTTGGGTCTTGGGGCGGCAGCGCCGATCGGGCCGGTCAATGTCGAAATCGCCCGCCGGGCAATTGGCCGGGGCTTTTGGGCTGGGTTTGCGCTGGGCTGCGGCGCGGTAACTATAGATGTCGCCGATGCGATTCTCAGCAGCCTCGCCCTCCGCCCGCTCGTTGGACATCGCCAAATCATGCAATTGATCGGCCTTGGCGGCGCCTTGTTCCTCACCTGGCTGGGCATCGGATGCCTGCGGGGATTATGGCGGCATCTTCGGCGCGATCCTTTGGCCGGCGTGGAAACGCAAACAGAAACTACCGTTGCCGCGCGGCGGGCCTATCTCACCGGGCTATTCATGACCGCGTTGAATCCGATGACGCTGGCCTTCTGGTTCATCGTCGTCCCGAGCATCGTCGGCGCGATCACCGATCATCCTTCGCATGATCTGCCAATCATTTGCGCCGGCGTTTTTGTTGCGACATTGAGCTGGGTGATCGCCTTTTCGGGCACGATGGCGCGCCTGGGGCGATGGGGCAAGACCAAATTGATCGTCATTGCCGACGCGGCGGGCGGAATCATTCTTCTGGCGTTTGCGGCGGTTGGGTTCTGGCGTCTGGCCCACCTGACTTTATAATCCCGCCCACGATCGAGTTCAGGCATTAGGAAATGGAGCGACGGCATGCACAAGGGAGCGAGGGCCTTACGGGCCTCCTGTATTTCAATTCTGGCCCTGGCGATTTCAGGTTGTGGCCTCCAGTCGGGCGAACCCTTTCTTCCACGCAATGACCATCGGTCAGAAAGTATTGCCGCGCAGGCCAATCCACGACCGGAAATGCCCCCCCTGCCGACAACCGTCCCAACCTATACGCCTGGCGAATCAGGAAACGAGCCCGCCACCCGGCCGTCGGATGCATCGCTTCGTGGCGATATCGATCGTAATCCGACGATTCGCATGTCGCTTTCAGAGATCATCCATCGCTCGGTTGCCAACAGCAAGGAAGTCCGCGTAGCCGGCTACGATGCGGCCGTCGCCAAGACGCGCATTTTGGAGAACCAGGCTAAATTCGATCCGGTTGCCTACTCGGTTGCCCAATACAGCGACCAGAAAGTCTTGTCGCCCAGCAACGGAAACCTGGTTACCAACCCATTCAACCCGCAGGTTTTCCGCACGCTCGACCTGCAAACTGGTCTTAAGCAGCAGCTCCCCAGCGGCGGCACGGTCGATCTGCGTTACGAAATCCAGCGCATTCAGCAGGTGCCCGCCGGCTCGGTCAATCCTTATTTCCTCGATGACGTGGTTCTCCAGATCACCCAGCCGTTGCTGCAGAACTTCGGCTACGCCGCCAATGAGGCGCGCATCACGATCGCGCGCAACGATTACCGCGTAAGCGTGCTCGATTTCCGCAACAAGCTGGAAACCAATCTGATCGAACTGGAGCGCGACTATTGGCAGCTCGTCGAGGCCGAGGAAGAGCTCCGTATTCAAAAGGACCTGCTGGCGCGCAGCCAGGACACCTACCGTATTCTGATCGAGCGATCGACGGGGCGAGGCGGAGACATTACCCGCGTTCAGCTTTCACAGGCCTACACCCGCGTCAAAAGCGAGGAGGCTGTCCTCATTCAGGCCGAGGGACGGATCGGCGATATTTCCGACGACATCAAGAACCGCATGAATGATCCGGAGTTTCCCGTGGCCGGCCCGGTCATCATTCTGTCGATGCCCAATTCAGCGATGGAATCCCAAGTCCACTTCGACTGGGACGAACAGATCCAAACCGGGCTGCTTAACCGCTTTGAACTGGGCCAACAGCAGGTTCGCATTGATTCCGCAGCGATCGCGGCCGGCGTGGCTTTCAATAATCTCGAGCCCAAGCTCGACATGACTGCGTCACTGAACGTGCAGGGCCCCGGCAGAGACATTGGCCGCGCCTTTGACCAGCAGGGACGATCCAACTTCATCGGCGGCGTGATCGGATTCAACTTTGAGTATCCACTGGGCAACCGCCAGGGACGATCGATCTACCGCCGGGCCATGCTTCAGCGAATTCAGGCGATGACGCAATACAAGCTCCTCACCGAAAAGGTGACCACAGACGTGAAACAAGCGCTGCGGGCGGTGGAAACCGACTGGCGCGAGCTGGGAAGGCGGCGCGAAGCCCGGCTCGTGGCCGGCGATTACATGCTGTCGCTCAATCAGCAGCGCGACATCGGCGGCATCAAGCTCGATTCGGAATTCGTCCAGCTTCTGCTCAATGCCGAAGAGCAATTCGCCCAGGCCGAGCGCGACGAGGCCCTGGCGCTCAACAATTATAATGTCTCCATCGCCCGCCTCGAGCAGGCCAAAGGCACCCTCCTTCGCTACGACAATGTCGTGCTCGAAGAGGAGAAATTCACCACGATGGAGCAGTGACGTTGGGAAATAGTGAATAGTGAGTTATGAATTGAGAATTGAATTCACCATTCATCATTCACTATTCTTAATTCTCCGCATGTCCGATCTTCCTGCAAAAACCCCCGCCCAAAAACCGCCCCTGGGTTTTCTTGCAGTTATTGCAGTCTACAAGCTCCTCAAGGCGATCGCTTCAATTGCCGGCGCAATCTTCATTTTAAGAATCAGGCACAGCAATCTCGAAGATCTCGCCTGGCGGCTCCTGGAAAAAATCGGCGCGAATTCCGAAAAATGGCTCGCCGTCCACGTCCTCGATTTCATCGCGAGGCTCAATCCCGTGAAGCTCCTGACCGTGGCGCTGATCATGCTCGGCTACTCCATCATCTATACCCTCGAAGGCGTCGGCCTCTTCATGGAAAAGACCTGGGCCGAATGGCTGACGGTCATCCAAACCGGGCTGCTGATGCCCTGGGAGCTCTACGAAATCGCGCGGAAGCCAACACTCGCCCATTTCGGTCTATTCATCGCCAATCTCGTCGTCGTCCTCTACCTCATCTGGCGACTGAAACGCGACGCCGAGCGCAAGCACCGCCGGACCCGGAAAAACGGGGTCGGGTACGGAAAAGACACTTTGACTTAGATTTTCTCCCGGCTATGCTGCTCCCTCATGCCTCGCAAACGTCGGCGTTGTCCCGGTGGCCTCGCTTATCACGTCTTCAACCGCGCCACCGCGCGGCAGCGGATCTTCAACGACGCGGCCGATTACCTCGCCTTCGAGCGCGTGCTGGCCGAGGCGCGCGAGCGCCTGGCCGGGCAGATGCGGCTGTGCTCCTACGTGATCATGCCCAATCATTTCCACCTGGTCCTCTGGCCCAAAAGCGATGCCGCGATGTCGCGATTCATGCAGTGGCTGACGCTCACGCATGCCCAGCGCTGGCATGCCCATCGCCACTCCGCGGGCACCGGCGCGCTCTATGGCTCGCGCTTCAAGAGCTTTCCCATTCGCGAAGATGAGCATTTCCTCAAAGTCTGCCGATACGTCGAGCGCAATCCGCTTCGGGCGGGATTGGTGAAGCGGGCGCAGAACTGGCCGTGGGGTAGCTTGCACAAGCGCGACCCTCACTGCACGCACGAGCCCGGAGCGGCGGAATTGCTGGACGAATGGCCCGTCCCGCGCCCGCGCAACTGGCTGGCGCGGGTGCAGGACGCCCAGTCGCCCGCGGAACTGGAGGCGCTGCGCAATTGTTTGAAGCGCGAGCGGCCGTATGGAGATGAGGCATGGGCGAAAAGAATTGCCGCAAGAGTTGGATCGGAACAGAGCCTGCGGCCAAGGGGCCGACCCCAATCCAGCAAAAAGCGTCTGGCTGATGCCGGGGCAAAAGACAAGCAGCGAGATTTAGGCAGCGATAGTTAAGACATAACGTCTTTTCGGTACCCGACCCCTTTTCCGAGCC
>JANWHF010000131.1 GCA_025450555.1 Tepidisphaeraceae bacterium
CATCAGGATTCTTCAAGCTTTGAGTCGGTGAAGGAGCCGCCCATCAATGCCAACACGCATTTCGCGGCAGGGCAGCTCGCCGAGAGCCATCAGGACTATGCAGTCGCCATCGCGCAATACAAAGATGCTCTGGCCGAGCAGCCTTCATTGAACCTTGCCCTGTTCCGTCTGGGCTATGTCTACGCCGAGACCAAGCAATACCCGCAGGCGATTGAAACCTGGAAGCGATATATGAAGGCGACAAACGGTTCGGCGGCGGCCTACAGCAACCTCGCGTTCTGCGAGGAGCTTGCCGGTAACCCCGGCGCTGCCGAAGCAGATTATCAAAAGGGCATTACGGTTGACCCCAAAAACCAGGCCTGCCGGGTGAACTATGGCTTGATGTTGGCGCGACACAACCGGATGAACGAAGCAATCATCCAACTTCAATCCGTGCTTTCCCCGGCGGAAGTTCATTACAATCTTGCCGGCGTCTACGCAACGCAGGGGCGCAAGGCACTGGCCAAGGCCGAATATCAGAAGGCATCCGAGCTTGATCCGAACCTTCTTGACGCCAAGACGCGACTGGCACAACTGAACTGAACGCCTAAAAGTTCGAGAATAGCAAAGACGCCGACTGCCCTGATCTTCTGTGGCAGTCGGCGTTTCTGCTTTTCCTTGTGGAAAACAGGCGGCTGCCGTAGGCTTTGCTCGCTTTCGAACGCTTGGCTGGATTACCTGCTGGGGCGAATTAATTCATGGCTCGTAACGTTGCACTGTTCATTACCTGCCTGACCGACCAATTTTATCCGACGGTGGGGATGGCGGTTACAAAAATCCTCGAACATTACGGTTGTCGCGTCGAGTTTCCGTCGGCGCAAACCTGCTGCGGCCAGCCGTTTTTCAATAATGGATATCACGCTCAAGCGCGCGACTTGGCCCAGCGATGGATCACGACCTTCGAGCCTTTCGAGGCCATCGTCAGCCCCAGTGCCAGTTGCTGCTCGATGGTTCGCGCCCACTTCAAGGAATTGTTCCAGGATGATCCCGAATGGAACCAGCGGGCTAAGAACGTGGGGGGGAGGACTTACGAGTTCGTCGAATTCCTGGAAAAAGTGCTGCAAATAGACCCCTCCAAGCTTGCGCTGAAGGACCGACGTTCGTTTACTTACCATTACATCTGTCACCTGCGCGGCTTGGGAATCAAAGATCAGGGCATTAACTTCCTCAAACAGATCGGCAATGTCGATTTTCGCCCAATGGAAAAGACCGACCAGTGCTGCGGGTTTGGCGGCACGTTTGCGATGAAGTATCCGGCCATCAGCGGCGCGATTGTCGAAGATAAAATGGAGTGCATCGTCGCGACAGGTGCACAGACACTGGTTTGCAATGATGCCGGCTGCACGATGAATATTTCGGGGATGTGTCATCGCCACAAGGCGCGCGTTCAGACTCGCCACATTGCTGAAGTCATTGCCGAAGCGCTTGGGTTGGATCTGGAGAACTGGTGAAAATCGATCGCGCCGTTTTTGCCGATTCGGACGGGTCCGAGAAATACCTGACGCGTCGGCAGTCGATGCTTGCGAGCGAGCACGGCATTTCCTAACATAAGGCACGACCGGCTTGTGCCGGCGATAGAGTTGCTTGGGAAACTCTTCGCTTGCATCGAGTTTCTACAAGCAGTGCCAGAATAGATAGAGGGTGTCGGCGGACACCGCGTACACCACCATTGAGATTCGCACCTGTGCTTACGGAGGTCCCCATGCGTCGGTTTGTCGAGGCCTCGGGCGGCCGTGCTTCCAAGCGTTCAAAAATTCGTTCCGCAGTCATTGAGGCGATGGAGCCGCGCGTCCTGCTGAGCGCAAGCGTTCATCCTGCGGCAATCACCTATGGAGGCAATGGGTTCTTCTACCCATATGAAACACTGATCGATGGAACGGTCTACCTTGACACCAATAACAATGGTGCCATCGACGCCGGAGATGCCACGGAACCGGGCCAAACCGTTTTTGTAGACCAAATTCAATTTGGCCACGATGTTGGAGCGATTACGAGTGGCTTCAGTGGTAATGGCTCTAACCCGCTCAATCCAATTACCAGTGGCGCCTATTCGCTGGTGATTACTGCCGCCGGAACCTACAGGGTTCGCCTGGTGCCAGGCACGGGCCTGGCAGTTGAGCCCTCCAGCCCGGGGCTTCAGCAGGATATCACAATCCTTTCGCTGACTCAGACCGTTGAGAACGTTGATTTCCTGGAAGTTCCCCAGGCAACAGTTTCTGGAACCGTCTTCAATGATGCAAACCATAACGGCATTCAGGACGCCGGCGAGCACGGGCTTGCCGGTCGGACGGTTTGGGCCGATATCAATGGAAATGGCGTATTGGATCCCGACGACGTCAGCGCCGTGACCGATGCCAGCGGGAACTACACGATCCTGAACGTTCCGCCGGGTACATACAACGTTCACATGACCAATCCCGCCGGTAGTTCATCGACCAGCCCCGCTTCAGGGCAATTCAGCGAGACGCTGGTCAGTGGGCAAAATATCACCAACGTTAACTTCGGTACGGTGGGCACGGATCTCTCTGTCGCAATGATCAGTGCGCCGCCTGCGTCGGCAATTGGCACCTATCCCGTCAGGCGGCCTGCTTTGATTTCGGTCACCAACACCGGCGATTTCGTCATCGATGGGTTGGTCGGCGTGAAACTCTATGCCTCGCTCGACACTTCGCTTGACTCCAATGACTTTGTGATCGGCCAGCAGCTTGGCAAGTCGATGAAGCTCAAGCCCGGCCAGTCGAAAATCGTCCGGCTGAGATACACCGTTCCATCGAGTGTCCCGACCGGAAATTACCACCTGCTGGCCCAGGTTGTGTCATCGGTTGCGGATAGCAATCCTTCGAACGACGTTTTCGCCAACACGGCCACGACAACCATTTCGCAGCCGTTCATTGATATGGGCGTGTCATATGGCGCGACGCAGCTTGTGGTCTCTCCCGGCCAGCAGACTGCTGCGTCGGTCGTCGTGACCAACAATGGCAATATCGATTTCAAAGGCACTTACACGCTGCAGGTGTACGCTTCGATGGATCCGAGCCTGACCACGGCCGAAGGCTCTCTTAATGCGCAGCCGGTGGTAATCGGCAAACTGAGCAGCTTGCATTTGAAGCTGCATCCGCATCAATCCAAAGTGATCACAGTCCCCATTGTTTTCTCCGGAGTCACTCGCCAGTACGAGTTCCTGATCACAACACTGGACACGACAAACCCGCTGGGAGACAACAACCTCGCGAATAACACCGCGGTTTCAGCGCTGCCTTCGCTGTTGCAATAGGCATCTGCCCCAGTAAGAATGCTGGAGATTGGCCCCGCTGTGGCGGGGACACGGCGGCATTGTTGCCCGGCGTTTTGCAGAGAAATAATCGATGGATGTTCTGGTCACCGGCAGCAGTGGATTGATCGGCTCTGAAGCCGTCGCCTTCTTTGACCAGCTTGGGTTCAACGTCGTTGGAATCGATAATAACGCCCGCGCCGATTTCTTTGGGCCGGCAGGGGACACAACGCCGACGCGCAGACGCCTCGAATCGGCCTGCCGCCGATTTCGGCATCTTTCGCTGGACATTCGCGATCGCCAGGCCGTCGCGGACTTGTTTCGAGCATCGCGTTTCGATCTGATCATTCACGCCGCCGCCCAGCCCAGTCACGACCTGGCGGCCGACCGTCCTTTTGACGATTTTGACGTCAACGCGACCGGAACATTGAATCTTCTGGAGAACACCCGCCGCCATTGTCCCGCGGCCGTTTTCATTTACGTCAGCACCAACAAAGTCTACGGCGACGCTCCCAATCGCCTGCCGCTGACTGAAACTGCTTTGCGATGGGATTTTGCCGAACCGCGATTTGCCAACGGGATCGCTGAAGATTTTCCCATCGACCAATGCATGCATTCGCTCTTTGGCGTGTCCAAGATCGCCGGCGATTTGATGGTCCAGGAATATGGTCGCTATTTTGGCCTCAAGACCGGCGTTTTCCGCGGCGGGTGCCTCACGGGTCCGCAGCATGCGGGCGTCGAACTTCATGGATTCTTGAAATACCTGGTGGCGACCGCTCTGCAGGAAGCGCCCTACACGGTCATCGGATACAAAGGCAAACAGGTGCGCGATCAGATTCACAGCCGGGATGTGATCGAAGCCTTCTGGGAATTCGCACAGAACCCGCGCCCCGGTGAAGTCTACAACCTCGGCGGCGGCCGCGAGAATTCCGCTAGTCTACTGGAATGCATCGATTTGATTCGCCAGATCACCGGCAAGCAGCCGCGTCTCTCTTTCGACGACACTCCGCGCCGGGGCGATCACATCTGCTATTACACCGACCTGTCCAAATTTCGCGCGCATTATCCCAACTGGAAGCTGACGGGGACTCTCCCTCGAATCATTGAAGAAATCGCAGTCGCAATGCAACCGCTCGACCAGGGGCACCTGGAATTGTCGATATCGCTTCCCGCAACGAAGAGACGTCGCGCGGTCGAACAGTCGGTATCCGAATAGCCAAGTTTAGCCGAGTTTAGCCGCGACGCGACAGCGGAGCGCTTTTCGACAGACTCCAGAAATCGCTCCGCTAGCGCGTCGTGGCTAAACTTGGCAGACGCAAATTATTCTTAGACCGGGATGAATGACGCAGAAACTTTGGAATCCCGACCCGCACATCCAGAACACCGTAAACGCGCATCCTGGCTATGGCCCGCGCTCTTCTTCATCATCTGGTTTGTCGCCCTGATCATCGCGTTTAACCTCGACGAGCGCATCGCGCGCTGGGTGCAGCATGAGTCGCCACTGGGGAATGTCGGGAACCTCGGCCGGCGGTTGCTTCGCCTGCCCGGCTACTTCCCGTTTACGCTCGCGATCTGCATCGCGCTTGGCCTCCTCCATTCGCGCCGCTGGATCGGTGCGCTAAGTTTGTTCGCCTGCGGAGCGGCAGGGGGGCTCGCCTACAGCATTTTGAAATGGACCATCGGCCGTCACCGACCGAAACTCGAAATCGCGCCGTTTTCATTCCATCCGTTTGCCGGAGGAATCGTCGGCCTCTTTCACGCCGAAAAAGGCCTCTCCTTTCCCTCCGGCGACGCCACGCTAGCCTTTGCCACCGCCGCCTGCCTGTCGCTGTTGATGCCGCGAGGGCGGCTGCTTTTTTATCTAGCTGCCCTCGTCGTCGCAGCCGAGCGCGTGCTCGAAAATGCCCATTATCTCAGCGATGTGATCGCCGGGGCGGGCATCGGAATTCTCGTTGGCCATTGCCTGACGCGCTGGTTTCTGATGAATTTCCGGACGCGGAGACCAAACGTTGATCGCGACCTGCTTCGATCTTGACATCCCCCGTGCATCGCATATTGTTACCCGACCAACGCGCCATTAGCTCAATTGGCAGAGCAGCTGACTCTTAATCAGCGGGTTTTAGGTTCAAGTCCTAAATGGCGCATTTTTGCCCCGTCCAATTCGGACGGGGTTTTTTGTTGCCTCTGGGGAAACGATGCCACAACGCACTTTAGATGATCCCATCGGCTCGGAGGTTTCTCCCGTGAAAAGCGATGGCTAAATCGCTTCGCGCCGTCCGAACTTCGGGCAAGCTCCTCACGGACCATCAAAAACAGTTTGACCTACCCGACCCGCGCAAGCGATTACGACCCGCTATCGCTTTCACTTTTGGCGGGCTGCCACTTCAATCGCGCGACGACGGCGTCGTACTTAAACCAGTCGCGGGAGAGCATTTCGACCTGGCCGTTGGTATCTTCGAGCCAGGCATGGAGCTTGTCGGCAAACAGCTCGGAATCGCTTGCGCCAAGGGAGACATCCGCCAGTTCCGCGACGAGTACCTTTTTCTCGGATGGCAGCTCAACCATGGCAACCGGATGCGGATTCTCGGGCGTGGCTTCTTCCACCAGCGCGCGGGCCTTGCCCATCAGTGTCTGCGTCGCCGCCTGGCCGGCGATGAAATTAGGAATGAAAGGCCGGCTCATTCGAAATTCGCCAGTGGAAACGATCGGCTTGTGATCGGCAATCGCCGCCGCGGCCAGCCCATTTTTCTTGGCCTCGTCCAGCAGCTCGCGGGCATGGGTTGTCGCCATGTCATAGGCGGCTTTAACCTTCGCATCCTCCTGCACGCGAGCCACCGTCTCTTTCAAATCCGGGGCATGAGCCGGGGAAATCGCCGTGACGCGGAAGAGGTAGTCGTTCCTCGCTGAATCGAAAAGAACATCTGAAGGCTGGAACAACTGAAGCTTCGGAGCGGGCGGCTGCGCGGGAGCTGTTGTCGGCTCAGCCGCGGCTGCCTGCGTGGCATATTCCGCGAACGCCACTTCGTCGGCGTTGTGGGCCGCGCCAATGCCCGGCAGTTTCGCCAGGCTGCTGGAATCGCTCCACTGTGCGATCTGATGCACTTCTGGAAGCAGCTTGTATTGCTTTTGGATATCAGCGGCAACCGATTCCAAGTAAGCCAGAGAATCGTATGGCGCCGGTCCGGTGGTCGGCCTGGTTTCCGGAGAAGCAGACCGGGTCGTGGGATGATCCGCCGCATACGTCTTGTAATCGTCAGTCAGGCGAGTCCGAATCGCGGCGGTAATCGTATCTGAAAGCTTGTCGGCCGCGGGGGCGAGGATCTTGTCGAGAATCTCCTTCCTTACTTCCGCAAAGGGGCGCGTCGTTGGCCCAGCCGGCTGCGTCGAAGCCACGGCAGGAAGCGTTGCCGGTTGGGTTGCCGCCTGCGTCGATGGCTGCGTTGTTGGCATCGGCGGCCCAAGCGCCTCGCGCGTGGCCGGCTGAGTTTCAGGCGGCGCGGGACGGATGAATTCCTCTTGGTGCTCCTGGTAATACATCCGCGCATCCACATCCCAGTCATACGCGGACTTCGTCGCGCGCACGGTGTCGAGA
This sequence comes from Tepidisphaeraceae bacterium, assembly GCA_025450555.1. GTDB lineage: Bacteria > Planctomycetota > Phycisphaerae > Tepidisphaerales > Tepidisphaeraceae > JANWHF01. The sequence goes on from JANWHF010000131.1 coordinate 6,903, forward strand.
ATCTGCTGTCTCGGCACGGTGAGGTATTGAACCTGCACGCGATCGGGCACTTCGTAACCAAAATCGAGCGGATTGCCCGCCGAGCGAGAGCCGGGCACTGGCAATACATTCTTGTATTGGTCGAACTGCGCCTGCACCTGCTGTGTGGTCGGCGCCGGAACGGCCTTTTCAAATTCGCTGGTCGTGAATTCGACCATGTTCAGTCGAACCGATTGCCATTCCGGTGCGTTCGTGTGAAGAATCGCAGCCTCGCTGACCTTTACGCTGCTGGCCATCCTGTCGCGAAGTGCGCCGATCAGCATCACCCGCCGCACGGCCTCCTGCACCGCGATTGGATTGACGCCGACCTGCTTTGACTCAGGGAAATCATTGGCAACGATGGTATTGATCGTGTCATCGGAAACGATGATGCCCTGCTGCTCGGCTTCATGGGAAAGCAGGAAAAACAGATCCGGATGTTTATCGATCTGTCCTTCGAGCCCCTGCATGGTTTGTGCGCCAAATTGCTGCTGGGGGAAGCCGGCCAATGCCAGTCCCATCTCCATGTAGGCAAAATCGCGCCCGTGAGGAAGCCGGGTGGTGAGCAGTTCCCATTCGCTCTTTGCGTTGGAAAGCTGCCCTTCGTACACCGTTTGGCCCGCAAGCTTGCCGGCGGCTCTTCCGTTCGTGGAAAGAGCGCAGCTCTTAAACCCGGTCGGAACAATGAAGGCGACCATTAGGAAGACGCCAAAGAACACCAGGAATTTCTTTCCGTTGCGCTCAAAATATCGATACATAGCTGAAGGATAAAGGGAAAATGGTTGTTCGTCGAGCGATCGCGCTTTACGCGAGAGTCATTTGGTCCAGTAAAAACGCGATCGTCTTCAACGAATCAACTCCGCAAGCATCTCCTGCATCGCCGGCGCGAGATCACGGCCCATGCCTTCTCCAACCTGCACTGCGCGGGCGATTCCTTCCTTCAGGACTGTTCGCGCTTCATCGTTGTTCCGAAGGCGAATCAATACACCCGCCAGCACGTGATAGGTGGCGAGATGATCCGGCGCAGCGCGATGGGCGAATCGAAGATGCTCCGCCGCCTCCTGGAGCTCAGGCGCACTATCGCCGGCAGCAGTCTCAGCGAGCTTCTTGCCCAGGGCAAAACGGCTCAGCGGATCGTTTACATCCAGCGCAACGAGCTTTCGCAGTTTTGCTAAATCCATGTGAACTACTGCGGCGGCTCGATTCGGATTGTGTCTTCGCGATTCTGCCGTTGAACGACCAGCACGATCGGCTCGTGCGGGTGATCCTTTCGCAGGGCCTTGTAGCTCTTTTCAAATTCGCCGATGTCGGTGATGGGATTGTTGTTCATGCTGATGATGATGTCGCCCGGATGCAGTCCGCCGCTGGCGGCGTTACTTTGTGGCCGCTCGACATCGACGATCACGCCTTTGAAATCGTTGGGAAGCTTGCGCGCATAGGTGTCGGTGAAGACCAGCTCGCGAACCACGAATCCCAAGTCCTCGGCAAAATAGCGCTTCGCGGTGTTGGATCGCTTGGGTTGCTGGCCGAGCTTGATGGGGATGTCCACCAACGGCTTATCCTGCTCGCGGAGGACTGACAGTGTCACGGTCTCCCCCGGCTTGTGTCGCAGGAGTCGCCGCCGGAAAATCTCCGGAAGCTCGGTTGCTTCGTCGCCGCGCTCGATCGGCTTGCCATCCATCTTCACGACAATGTCATCCTGCTTTAGGCCCGCCTTGGCGGCAGGTGTATCAGGAATTACTGCGCCAATCTGAATCGCCGGCTTATCTTTCAATCCAAATGCTTCCGAAACATCTTTGGTCAGGCCCGTCATGTCCGGCACGCCCATCCACGGCAGTTCAACCGGCTTTTCCGGTGACGGCGGATCTTCCAGCGTCAGCAAGAAGTCGTGCGCAGGAATGAAAAACTTCGGCGGGCTGGTGATCGCATTGAGCGATTCGTTGCGATCGTTCAGCAGAATGCTGGTAGTGAAGCGATAGCTGGTCATGCCAATCGCTTTGCCGTCGCTGTTGAAAACCGGCGAGCCCATCGCGGCAAGTCCGCCGCCCTGAACCAGCACGTGCGGCACATCGCCGCGCAACTTGGCCGATACCGATGCTTCCATGAAATAGGATTTATAGGCCGCCACTTGGGGCAAAATGCCCACTGAGTAAACCGGATCGCCGACCTGTACCGGAATGTCTTCAAACTTGATCGGCTTCCAATGCTGTGGGGTCTTGGCCTTCACGAGGGCCATATCCGTGCGCTCATCGCGACCCTGAAAGATGGCCTCAATCTCGTCGGGGTCGCCTTTCTCATTGGGGACGATGATCTTGAAATCCTTCATCTGCGCATCGGGAATCTGCGGATTCACGATCGTGATCGGCAGCATGACCAGGTCATCGCCGACCACAACGCCCGCGCCAATCAGCTCGCGGCGGCCCAGCTCACTGACCCAGGCGTACTGCACCGCCACCAGCGACGGCGTCACTTCCTGGTACAGCTTACGGGCCGTCTCCGGCGATACGTTCGCCTGCGCCGCGGCTGCAATCAGCAGCAAAGGCAGAATCCAACCAATCACGCGTGTCATGCATGCTCCATGATGAGAATGTCGATCGCACTTTCGCAGATTCAGAGCTCTTATTCTTCGTCGTAACTGACTTTCAGCACCGACGCATGGCGTCCCTGGCCGCGCTGAACTTCGAGAACGACAACTTTATCCTTCTTCTTGATCGAAGCATCGTACAGCGCGCTAAACGAATCGAGATCGGTCACCGGCTTTCGATTGACCGATCGGATCACGTCGCCACGATCGAGGCCCGCCTTCTCGGCCGGATAGCCGATGTTGAGCGTCGTCACCACGACGCCTTGCGTGTCGTCCAGGCGTGCTTCATTGGCGTAGGCGCGAGTCAGCTCGCGGACCGAAATGCCCCAAGATTTGAATTCCTTTTCTTCTCCGACCACGCCCTGAAGTTTCTCGGTTTTGGCTGTGAGGGTAATCGTCTTGCCGCCGCGCTTGAGGGTAAGGTTTACATCCGTTCCAATCGGCAAATCCGCGATCAGCTTTCGCGCCGCGGCAATTTCTTCAGGGAAGCGCACGTTGACCGGCTTCTCATTGACGTCCAGCAGAATGTCCTGCGATTTCACGCCCGCTTTCTCGGCCGGTGAATTGCGATCGACGCTGTTGACCAGAACGCCGCGGTTGATGTCGATGTTGTAGAAAGTTTCGAGATCCTGAAGCGGCTTAAAGTCGATGCCCAGATCGCTGCGATCGACCCGGCCTTTCTTTCCATCCTTGGCGGTGGTGAGGATGCGCGAGATGACTTCCTTGGCCACGTCGATGGGAATGGCGAAATTGAGGTTTTGCCCGCCGCCGCGCGTGTTGATGCCGATCACCTTGCCGGTCATGTCCACCAGCGGGCCACCGCTGTTGCCGGGGTTGATCGGCGTATCCATCTGAATCCAGTTATTGAAGGTGCCGGTCTCGTATTCATCGATGCGCATGCGCTCGGGATAAAACGTGCGCTCGTTATTTGAGACGATGCCGAGCGTCATCGTGCGCGCCAGGCCGAAAGGCGTTCCAATAGCCATGACGTCCTGCCCGACGATCAGGCCTTTGCTTTCGCCAAGCTCGGCATAGCGGAAATCAACCTTCTTTTTGCTGATTTCATCCATGTCCATCTGGACGACGGCCAGATCGGTCCAATGGTCATCGCCGACGAGCGTGCCATGCACGCGTTCTTTGCTGTAGAGGGTGACAAAAATTTCAGCGGCACGACCGGCGACGTGGAAATTGGTGAGAATGCGGCCTTTCTCATCGATGATCACGCCCGAACCGATGCCACGCTGAACGGTTCGCTTGCCTTCGGAATAGATTTCCTGGGCGACGTCGAGCCGCACCACGGCAGGGAAAATTCGCTGGCTCACATCGACGACTGTGCGCGG
>JANWHF010000132.1 GCA_025450555.1 Tepidisphaeraceae bacterium
CCGATGGCGTTGACGATGCCTTCACCGACGCGGGCGATGACTGTTTCTTCCGTCGCTCCGCCGACCAGGCGGCTGATCGCGGTCCGGACCGTGACGCGGGCCTTGACGCGAAGCTGAATGCCGTCCTGGGCGACGCCGTCAATCGTCGGCTGCCCGAAAGTTGGGTTGGGGACGTCGATCACTTTTGGGTTCACGCTGGTCTGCACGGCATCGAGGATATCGCGACCGGCCAGGTCAATGGCGGTGGCGGTCTGCCAGGTCAGATCGATGCCGGCCTTGTGAGCGGCGATCATCGCGCTGATGACGCGCTGCACGTTACCACCGGCCAGGAAGTGCGTTTCCATTTCGCGCGTCGAAATCTGCAAACCGGCTCGGGTTGCCTGGATGCGGGCGTTGACAATCGCACTGGGGCTGACCCGCCGGAACTTCATTCCGATCAGGTCGTAAATGCTCACCCGTGCCCCGGCTGACCAGGCCTGGATGAAGAGATTCACATAGGAAAGCATCATCATAAAAATGACGAGAATTGCGATCCCAACGATTATCCCCACAACAATTAAGATCGGTTCAGCAGTCATGGTTGTACCCTTTCAATTCCTTAGTTTTCAGCGGCCACCCCACCCCACTGACCCGTCGCCCAACTCCCAGATCAATTCTCTTGCCCGCAGTGTTAGACCACTCGTACAACGATTCGATTGCCTCGCGCTTCCTGCACGACGACCTTTGAACCCGCCGGCACAAATCCGCTGACAGAAACGACGGAAGCCGTCCGCGCGTCACTGCCATAGGGGAATTGCACGAGACCTCCTGGCCGAAGATCGCTGTGGGCGATGCCGTGGGTCCCAACAAAAGGCCACACATCCTCTCCGGCCTTTGTCGGCGATCCAGCGGCAGTTGGCGGACGCGCGGGACTTGTTTCGGTCAGAATGAATCGCTTGAACATCGGCATCGCCGGCAGCCAGCGCTGCAGGATCAGAGCCGCGACAAGCGTCGTAATCATTGCACCAACGACTGCCAGAATCCCGTGACCGATGGCATGCCAGGACGCATCCGACAGCGGCATCCACCCCTGTCCCGGCTCCTTGCCGACAAAGGTAAACACGAAGCCCGCGAACATCAGGAGCAAGCCCAGTCCAAGCGAAAAACCATGGCCGGGGAAAACAAAGACTTCGAAGGCGCACATCGCAAGGCCGATGCAGATCAAGCCGATTTCCCACCACTGGGCGTAGCCGGTCATGAGAGGAATGACGACAAGCAACCCCAGTGAAAGGATGGCAACCGCTTCAGCAGCACCATGACCTGGCGCGTGCAGTGAGATGTAAAGGCTCAGCAGAAAGACGACCAGCAGGATGAAACGCGCCCACGGGCCGTTGATCGCTTCCACCAGATGATCGCCAACACTCGGCGTCAGATCAGCGACGATCGAATAGCCGCGCTGTGCCGCCAAGGCCTGTGCGCTATTAACAGTCGCCTTGGACAAACCAAGGCGCGCCGCCGTTTCCGGTCCAACGGTTAAAAGAGTATCGGGACCATCGACTGGAACCTTCACGCCGGGTGCGGGCAGCCATTGATGATCCGCCTTCAGCTTCTCGTGTTCGCTCGCATCAATCGCGCGCTCATGTCCATCGGCATCCCGCTGGAGATAGACGCTCGATTCCACCTTCACCATCGCATCGGCGACGGCGACCGAATAGCCATTTCTCCTCGCACTCTCTTCAAAATCCTCAAGGATCGGCGACTGAATCTTCGCCCGCTCGGCGGCAGGCAATGGCGTCATGCTGCCGGTGCGATCTAGAACGATCGGCGCGCAATCGCCCAGCACCGCGCCGGGCGTCATGACGATTTCATTGCAGGCCATCGCGATCATCGCGCCGGCGGAAATCGCTTTGTTATCGACGAATGCGATGGTGTGAACACCATTCTGACCGCGGAGGAATCGGCTGATGTCCATCCCGCTGGTGACCAGGCCGCCATAGGTGTCGATCTCGAGAATGAAGACCTTGGCCCCCTGGGCCTGCGCCTGATGAAATCGGCGGAACAGCATGTCCCGGCTGTAATCATCCACCTCGCCTGAAAGACGAATCACCGCTGCCTGATGCGCGGAATCTTTTAGCTCCGGCGCGGACGCCGCGGGGGCAAGCCCCCGAAGGCAGAACACCAAAGCGGCGGCGAGCACGATATGACGTGTGACGCCCATGTCATGATCTTACCCATTGGAGGCTTGAAAGCGAAGATATAACTCTGAATCCTTTTTAGAGCCGGCCTTGATTTCAAAGGGGTTGCGCCTGATTCTTGAAATATGGCAAAGCTCAAGAAGAAAAAGCCGGCGCGCGCCAAATCCGCATCATCCAAAGCCAAGGTTCTTCCACCACGCAATAAGGTGAAAATCGAAGACTGCTGGGACCTGGGCAGCCTGTTTAAAGACGATGCGCAATGGGAGCGCGCCTTTGAAACTTGGGAAAAGCAGATCGATGGTTACAGCAAATTCCGCGGCCGGCTAGGGAAAAACGCGGACGTCTTGGCCGAGTGTCTGCGTTTTGATGCCGATCTCGATCGCGCCGGCGAGCGGCTGGCCGTCTACGCATTTCTGAAGACATCCGAAGACCAGGGCAACAGCGATTACCAGCGAATGAAGGGTCGCTTCCAGCATGTCGCCATGCGCGCGGCGGAAGCCGGTAGTTTCATTCGGCCGCAGATCATGGCGGTGCCGGTCGATCGGATGGACGAGTTTCTTAAGGAGCCTGAGCTTTCCGATTGGCGCATCGCACTGGAACGAATTCTCCGCTATCGCGCGCACACGCTGGGCGATCGCGAAGAGCACCTGCTGGCGATGCAGGGAAAGATGAGCGAGGCTTCGAATCAGATTTTCCGCCAGCTCAATGATGCGGATCTGAAGTGGGGATTGATCAAGAACGAAAAGGGGCAGGCGGTGGAGCTTGGCCATTCCTCCTTTTCAGCCTTCCTGCATTCTCCTTCGCGAAAAGTCCGCCAGGAAGCATTCCATCAATATTACAGCCAATATGAAGCCCATCGGAACACCATTGCCGCGACGCTCGATGGCTCGGTGCAGCGGGATTGCTATTACGCCAAGGCGCGCAATTTCCCCAGCGCGCTGGAATCGGCCCTGTTTCAGGATCGCGTGCCGACCGCGGTGTATGACAGCCTGATCGAATCGGTGCATTCGAATCTGCCGGCCTTATATCGCTATTACGAGCTTCGGCGAAAAAAAATGAAGCTCAAAGACATTCATCATTATGACACCTATGTTCCGATCCTCAGCGATCTGGAAAAACGCCACACGTGGGACCAGGCGGTCGAGGCGGTGATCGATTCTCTTTCGCCCTTAGGCAAGGAATATGTCCACGCCCTTGAAAAGGGCTTAACGAGCGATCGCTGGTGCGATCGGTATCCCAATGCCGGCAAGCAAAGCGGCGCTTTCAGTTCCGGCAGCTTCGAGGGTGCGCCCTACATCATGATGAATTATCAGCCGGACGTGCTGGATCACGTCTTCACGCTGGCGCACGAGGCCGGCCATTCGATGCACAGCTACTATTCGGCCCACAATCAGCCCTACCAATATTGGAGCTATGCGATTTTCGTCGCGGAAGTCGCCAGCACCTTCAACGAACAGCTTCTGGCCCGCCACCTGATGGATAAGGCGCGTGATGATCGCGAGCGCGCTTACCTGATTAATCGCCAGATCGATGGCATCCGCGCGACCATCATCCGCCAGACGATGTTTGCGGAATTCGAGAAAATCATTCATGCGCTGGTGGAGTCGGGAGAGCCGCTGACGGTGCAGGCGTTGCGCGCGGAATATCGCAAGCTGCTCGATCTGTACTTCGGCCCTGACTTTACGATCGATCCCGAGCTGGAACTGGAATGCCTGCGCATCCCCCACTTCTATCGCGCGTTTTACGTCTACAAATATGCGACGGGACTCAGTGCAGCCATTGCATTAAGCCAGCGTGTGCTCAATGGCGGCCCAACAGAGTTAAATGATTATCTGGGATTCCTCAAAGGTGGCTGCTCGAAATATCCGCTGGAACTGCTGCGGGGCGCTGGAGTCGATATGGAAAAGCCGGATGCCGTGAACACGGCCCTCCGCTATTTCGATCGGCTGGTGAAAGACCTGGAATCGCTGCTTTGATTCTCGTAGCACAGCCTTCCAGGCTGTGGTTTGCTCTCAGAACTCACAGCCTGGAAGGCTTTGCTACGCGCCTTAAGCCGCGTGAGATGCAGCATGCGAGGCAACAAATTGGCCGATCGCTGAATCCGCAACCGCCGGCTCATCGAAGAGATAGCGGTCCTTGAACGTCGCCCGGCTGAGCGGATGCTGGACGAGATAAGCGAGGCCCTTGGGCAGCGAATCCGTCGCCGGCTGGCGATTCATGTCAAATTTCAACAGAACGACCGGGCGGTCCTTAACCATGGGATAGGTGCGCCGCGCGCCAAGCTGCTCGAATCCAAACAGCCGCATGTAGAACGGCGCGTGGCGAGGATGGACGCCTACGATCACGTCGTCGGCCGATAAATCGAGAGCGAAGTAGAAGGCGTATCGCATCAACTCCAGGAGCGATTCCACCGATCGGCTGACCTGCACGCGACGGTCGGCAAAGAGCCCCACTTCCATCGGGCGCCGACCGGCTCGGCGGAGCGATTCGATCTCGGCCCGGTAAGCTACATCCAGCGGCAACCCCTCCGGCCCATCGCCATAGCTGCTGAGCGTTCCAACGATCGCGCCTTTGAGGACGGCCATCGCAACTGCTGTGCGTGGGCCGACGGCATACTTGGTGGTATGCACGCCAAACGGATTCGGATCGATCAGTCCATCCCGCGTGTAGGACTGATAAACCAGTTTCCAGGAGTCGAGCACCTCGGCGAGAGATCCGGCGACCCGATAACTCAGGCCGAATCGCTCGACGACGGGCGTCTGCACGTCGGCCGCTTGGGGATCCCATGGCATTTCCAGCAAAACCCGGCTCCTTGATAAATCCGTCCTCTTCCCATCGGAGGGGGTTGCTCGGTACTTAATCTGTATCGATCGCACGGCCGCGTTTTTGAGGGCGCTGGGTGGTGGAAAGATGGCGCAGGCGGCACGCAGATCAAATCCGGCCTAAATTGACGCCGATTCAGGACCGATGACCTCTGAACAGCGAGGAACCTTATTGCCTCCAAGGTTATCGGTCATATGGCAGTGACGTCACCCAATTTGTTGAAACCGTCCTATCCGGTCGCAGGCTCCCAAGCCTCTGCCGAACCTGCGCAGTTTTCCGAAGCGTTGTCCGCATGGGCGGAAGCGATCGGCGCGGCTTATGTCGACGTTGCTTCGCCGATTCTCGATCGATATGGCCGGACGACTGGTCCGCGTGCCGCCCGCCCGCTCGCAGTCCTGCATCCTGATTCAACCGCGCAGGTTCAGCAAATCGTGAAGATCGCCGGGCGATTTGGGATCGGAATCCATCCGATTTCTCGCGGAAAGAATTGGGGCTATGGCGATGCCGCCCCCACTTGCGCGAACCAAGTGCTGGTGGACCTGGGGCGAATGAATCGGATCGTCGAGTTGAATTCAAAGCTCGGCTACGTTGTCCTCGAGCCGGGCGTCACGCAAAAGCAGCTTTACGATTATCTTCAAGAGCATGCGCCGGACTGGTGGATGGATGTCACCGGCGCCGGCCTGGAAACGAGCATCATCGGCAACACACTCGACCGCGGCTTTGGCCACACGCGATATGGCGATCATTCGCTGACCACGTGCGGCCTCGAAGTCGTCCTCGGCGATGGCCGGCTGCTAAAAACCGGCTTAGGGCATTACGAAAATGCGCGTGCGAACCGCGCCTATCGCCATGGTGTCGGGCCAAACCTCGAAGGGCTCTTCACTCAGTCCAATTTCGGAATCGTCACGCAGATGGGCATCTACCTGATGCCCACGCCTGAAGCTTTCTCCGCATTTTTCATTGCCGCCCCGCGCGAATCGGATCTGCCGGAGTTGATTGATGAATTGGCCAAGCTTCGCATGCAGGGGCTGCTGCAAAGCGCGATTCACATCGCAAATGATCTGCGGGCGATTTCGGGACGGATGCGATATCCATGGGACCGCGCGGGGCAGACGACTCCTCTGCCGGCCGACTTGCGCCGAGCCTTGCGAAACGAATGTGCCGTAGGCGCGTGGAACGTCTGCGGAGCGATCTCCGGCACAAAATCCACCGTCGCCGGCACTCAGCGCGCCCTGCAACGAGCGCTTCCAAATCATCGCATCATCTTCCTGAATGATCGAAAGATTCAAGTTGCGGAGCGGATGACGCGCCTGCTTCGAAAACTCGGGCTATGCAAGACTCTCGCGTCGCGGTTGGAGATCGTGAAGCCTGTTTACGGCCTGCTCAAAGGCATTCCTTCCAATGAGCCCCTGCGCGGCGCGTCCTGGCGGGTGCGTGATGCGGAACCACAGCATCCGACCGATCCGCTCGATTGCAATGCAGGGTTGATGTGGATTGCACCCATCCTTCCCGCCGACGGCCCGATAGCCGCCGCCGCGGTTTCGATGATGGAGCCAATCTATCAGAAGCACGGCTTCGACACGCTGCTGACACTGACCTTCGTCACCGAGCGGGCTCTCTGTTGCGTGAGCAACATTTCGTTCGACCGTCGCAGGCCCGATGAAGTGACCCGTGCTCAGGAATGCTATCGCGAGCTGACCGAACGGCTCATGAAGTCCGGCTCCATCCTCTATCGCTCCAGCCCACAGACGATGAAGACGCTGGCGATTGGTTCATCGGGCTTCTGGGACGTATCCGCATCGATCAAGCAGGCGCTCGATCCACAGGGAATCTTGAGCCGCGGGAGGTATGAGCCGGCTGCCTGATTTGCAAAGGCACCTAGCTCAAAGGCGTCATGGTTGACTTAGCACGCAAAATTCTCTTCTACGATAAGCTGCGGTTTCTGATCACCGTGGGCGGCGTGGGGTTTGCCGTCATGCTGGTGCTGGTGCAGACCGGCTTGTTTCTGGGATTGATGGGCAACGCATCGGCAACGATCGATCACATTGATGCGGACGTTTGGGTGGCGGCCAAGAACACGCCGAATATCGACTTCGCCCGCACTTTTTCCGACACACTGGTCAATCGCGTTCGCGCAATCGATGGGGTGGAGCGTGCCGACAACCTTATCGTCTGGTTCATGCGGATGGCCCTTCCAACGGGCGCCCAGGAAGGTATCGAAGTCTACGCGATGGAGCGGTTTGGGAAATGGAACCTTCCCTGGACCATCAGCGAAGGCAATGTCTCCGACCTGCGGCGCGGCAGATACCTGATGCTGGACGACTCGGCGACAGGCCGATGCGGCGTCTTTCATATCGGAGACTACCGCGAGTTCGTCGGCCGGCGCGTGAAAATCACTGGACGAAGTCGAGATGCCCTCTCCTTCACTACCACGCCGATCGCGTTCATGGACCTTCGGCTCTGCCAGTCACTGACGCCCGAATTGGACGGCCAGACTTCGTACATCGTCGTCAAGCTGCGCCCGGGCGTCGATGCTCACCGCATTGCCGCGGAAATCCGGGACCGGCTGCCGTACGTTGATGTGCATACGCGCGATGAATGGTCGTACATGTCCCGCAACTACTGGATCACCAACACTGGCTTGGGGCTGAATCTGTTCATGACGATTTTCCTGGGCTGCCTGATCGCGGTGATGGTCGTGGCCCAGACGCTCTACACCTCCACGATGGACCACATCAAGGAATTTGGAACGATCAAAGCCATCGGGGGCGGCAACGGGCGCATTTATCTGATCCTGGCCAAGCAGGCGATCATCGCTGGAATCTGCGGATTCTTGATCGGCGCGGC